>DATJKY010000250.1:0-12056 GCA_035490955.1 Terriglobia bacterium
ATTTTGGATTTTCGATTTTGGATTTAGCAGGGGCGAAAATGTAGCGCCCGTCCAGGTATACCAGGACACCTTGACGGTTGACCTGATAGACCACCGGCTTGTGGAGACGCACGTCGCCATCGTCGTCGATTCTCACCACCAGATCGCCATTCCCATCGATCCGTAGGGGCGCTCGGATTGACGATTTGCGATTGTCGATTGCTGATTGGCCTGCGGGCGCGTGATCTTGCGCGTCCATCACACTGGCGACTGCCTTCTGCCGACTGCCTATTTGTTCGTCCGAATTGATCGCGAGCTGGATGGACCGGGGGTCGACGCCCGGCTGAACCACGAAGTCGTATTCCAGTTGCCGTTGGTTGCCGTAATACACCAGGTCCACGCCTGGGTACACGTTGGCATACTTGACTTTGGCGTAGTTGGGAACCTTCGTGCGCCATTTCTTCGGATCATTGCCGATGAAGTAGTTGCTCTTGCCCGGCAATTCCTCCAGGCCTGTTACCCTCGCTCTCTCGTTGGCGCCTACAAGTTTCATGCGCACCACGGCCGGGGTTCGGGACTCGGGGTTCGGGACTGCGGTTCCTTCGTGCGCAGCGAAGCTCTCCCTCAACTGCTCGGCAGTCGGAAGCAGCGCGAGTTCTCGTAGCGCAGACCCCGTTCTTGGGTCTGCGGTCCTTGAATTCGGTTTTGATTCCGCCGCCGGTGATCGCGACAAACCTGGAAAAGCCGCAGACCTAAAAGCGAGGTCTGCGCTACCAATTGCAACACCCGTTCGACCTTCAACCTTCGACTGTCGACTGCCTTTCCTCAGGGCAAGAACGGCCTCATTCCCGGTGAGGAACAGCGTGTATCTGCTGCCGCGAGAGAGGAATCGCACTTGACCATCCGCCTGCCCCCGATTGGACTCAAAACTCAAGGGCAGTCCCTGCAAGCCGTCCCTAAGCCGCGTGGATTGGGCTCGGTCCCCCTGATGGCTGGCGGCGGGTTCATATGACGCCATCGAACCGCCTTGACGGTGAATAATGAGGGTGGCGCATGTGAAGCTGATGCACACAACGATGCCTCCCCAAACCGATGCCGATTTGGGAGGGAACCTCACTCTTGCCATGAGACCTCCTCTGGGAACTCGCATCCATGGATACCACCGATGCCCCGGCACGTCAATTGCTCAACCATTGTTGCCCATAATTATAACATTCCGTTCGCGGAGGCTCGACTGTTCTTCATTGGTTTGAATCAGCTCCCCCAGGCGGTACTTTGGCGAAACCTTAATGGGTGATCACATTTCTGTTATCCTTTTGTTTTCTTACACATTCCGGTTTTGTTCGGGAGGCTGCCCACCGGACTGCCCCGGGCTTTACCCCCGGAGTACGAGGTCCGGTAAGCTTCTGGGCATTGGCCCGGTTGGCCGCGAGCAGCGCGGGCGTGCGGGTGGGGGATTTGCGCAGCGACATACCGTCCTTCTGTTGGCGTCAGCCCGGCCGGCCACGAAGCGAGCCGCCGTTCGCATACTAAGACGATCATAACACACAGCTATAACTTGTCAATATATAATTATTACATATATTGGTTCAGGGCTAGAGAATTGGCGTAGCCGGCCCTGGGTCTGTAGCCTACGCCAAAGCCCGGCGGAAAAACGGCGCTGTAGCCTAGCGATAGGGGCACCGCGCCATCTCCTAAGTTGTTGATATGAGCGTTGTTAGGCCGTGGAGCCGCACACTGCGCGGCTACCGCTGCCGGCCCGGGGGACGGAGCATGCTGGGCCTCCGAATTCGCCTTAAGGGAACGGCCCAGGGTTCAAAAAACGGTCTTCGTAAACGCCCCCAGGGCCCGGAAAGCTTAACAGCATTCCTGGGTCGAGGCGCCAAAAGTGGGTGATTTCGCCTGTTGTAGCGCTGCCCGCCTAGGGCTACGCCCTCTGAGCCGCTTTAGGGTCGAATTGCGGATCCACCACTTTGCGCGCGGTCTCGGCCCCGAAAACCGGCAGCGCCGGATCCGCCAGCAGCCCGATTTGCTTGAGTACGGAAGCCTGGTCCCAGTAGATGTGCTCGTGCGCGAGCTTGCCTTCCCGAAATCGCACAATCGCAACCAACGGCACCTCTACGCGGCGATAGGTGGGAGGGACGCCGGGCAGCATCCAAGGCATCTCCTGGGTGTGTGTAAAAGAGAAGATCATCTCATCCACAAGCTGGTTTTCGCCGATGGTGCGCGAGACGGGGGTGAGCGTTGTATCAGGCGGCATACTGGGGATAAAGTGCCCCGAATAGAAGGCGCGCAAGCCGGTTTTCCCGAACCCGCCGGTCATCACCGGCACGTGGTTGACGTAGGCATCGTCTGCCATCGTGGTCAGAGTGGATTCGGTATCGCGCGTCACGAATTCATGGTTCGTGTGTTCTTCCCATAGCCGGGCTAGATCCAGTTGTGACATGGCAGCGATTCTAGCATGTCTGGGATTCCCGGTATACCTATGGGCAGTCTGTCAGTCTCTTTGATCCGGTTGGTCGGATCCACCGCGGGGATCCCGCCGAAGGCACCTTTGGAGTGCGGCTGCGCCGCGCGCTGGCGAAGGCAAGCAGCAGAGCCGCCAAGGTCCGCGCCACTCCCCAAGAACCGTTAAGCCCTGAATCTCCATGGTCTTGCTCTGTGTTGGCTTGACGCTGCCACAGACGACGCACTAGAATAAAAGTTCTAAGTCTTCAGCGCCAACCTAACGCAGAGAGGGCTATGCTGGATGGTTCTATTTCCGAAGCTTTGACTTTCGACGACGTTCTGCTGCTCCCCGCGCGGTCGGCTGTCCTTCCTACCCAGGTCGACACTCGCACGCTTTTCAGCCGCAACATCAGCCTGAACATTCCCATTACCAGCGCCGCGATGGACACGGTTACCGACGCCCGCTTAGCTATTGCGCTGGCCCAGCAAGGCGGTATCGGCATCGTCCACCGCAGCATGCCCATCGACCGGCAGGCGCTGGAAATCGACAAGGTGAAACGTTCGGAGAGCGGGATGATCGTGGACCCCGTCACTGTCAGGCCGCAAAGCAGGATCTCCGACGCGCAGGAGATCATGAAGAAGTACAAAATCTCCGGCGTCCCGGTCACCTCCAACGGCAAACTGGTGGGCATCCTCACGAACCGCGACCTGCGCTTTGAGACGCGGTTTGATTTAGCCGTGGAAAAAGTGATGACCAAGGAGAACCTCATCACTGTGCCGGTGGGCACCACCTTGGAGGACGCGGAGGAGATCCTGCACCGGCACCGCGTGGAAAAGCTATTAGTGGTTGATGACACTTTCCACCTGAAGGGCCTGATTACGGTCAAGGACATCCAGAAGAAAATCAAGTACCCCAATGCCGCCAAGGACGGTCACGGGCGGCTTCGTGTGGGCGCCGCCGTGGGAGCCACCGGGGACTTCCTCGAACGCGCTCAGGAACTGGTGCGGGCCCAGGTGGATGTTATTGTCGTCGACACGGCGCACGGACACTCGTCCCGCGTGCTGGAGGCGGTACGGCTGCTGAAGACGAAACTTCCCGAAGTGGATCTGGTGGCTGGCAACGTGGCCACCGCCGAGGGCGCCTGTGACCTGGTCAAGCTGGGAGTGGATGGCGTGAAGGTAGGCGTCGGACCGGGTTCCATCTGCACCACTCGCATCGTGACGGGTGCCGGCGTGCCCCAAATTACAGCCATCGGAGAATGCGTGCGGGCCACGAGCACGACGAGCGTACCCGTGGTTGCCGACGGAGGAGTGAAATTTTCCGGGGACGTGACCAAGGCCATTGCCGCCGGCGCGAGCGCCGTCATGATCGGGAGCCTCTTCGCCGGCACCGAGGAGAGCCCGGGAGAAACCATCCTTTACCAGGGACGCAGTTTCAAGTCCTACCGCGGCATGGGCTCGCTCGGCGCCATGGCCGCGGGTTCCGGCGATCGCTATGCCCAGGAAGGCGAAGCTTCCAAGATGGTCGCAGAGGGAATCGAGGGACGGGTTCCCTACAAAGGGATACTCGCCGACTTGGTCGCCCAGTTGGTGGGCGGTTTACGTTCCGGCATGGGCTATTGCGGTTGCTCAACCATCGCTGAACTCCAGCAGAAAGCGCGCTTTATTCGCATTACCTCGGCTGGGCTGCGCGAGAGTCACGTCCACGACGTCATCATCACCAAGGAAGCGCCCAACTATCGCCTTGAGTAGCGCCTCGTTCGCCTCCCGCCGTCGCCTCCGGATTCGACTCTGGATACGGTGGCTCACGACCGTCTGCTGGGCAATATTGATTTTCGACCTGTCGACCGAAGGCTTCGGCAGCTCGTTTACCGAATTGCTCCTGAGTCAGCTCCTGAGTCTGTTTCAAATCCACGTCTCTCCCGGGACTCTGGACTCCCTTAACTTTCTCGTCCGCAAGCTGGCGCATTTCACGGAATACGCTATCTTTGCCCAGCTCCTCTACGTCAGCCTGCTACAGGTCGACGAACTGGAATGGCAGCCGCGCGCCGCATTCTGGTCCGTGGTGATCGCCGGCGCCTACTCGCTGACCGATGAGTTTCACCAGTTGTTTGTGCCTAATCGCACGGCTTCGCTCATCGATTGCGCCATCGACACGACAGGCGCAATCCTGGGCCTGCTCGTCGTCTACCTCGTAACGCAGCGGCTTCAAGCCAATAAAACAAGAGCAGAAGAAGCAAGCACCGTGGAGGCCTAGCGGTGTTCTTCTTGAAAGGCCTGGCGCAGCCTGCGAACGTAGTGGTCCGCCTCGCGGGTGGGCTTGGGAATCCGGAAGCCGTCCAAACACTGGCCGACCAGTTCGATGGCTGACTTCAGGGAAACGCGGTGCCCCTGGGTGACGTAGATGGGCTTGACGTTGTCACGGGTGCGAAGAACCATGCCCACTCTCTCGCCCTTGAACACCAGAGGAGTCGATGCCCCTCTTGCCCTTCCCGGTTCCTGGTACTCGCCGACCAGAAGCGACTTGGCGCATCCGATCACCGGCTTGTCAAAAAGCACTCCGATGTGGCAGGCGATGCCGAACAGGCGGGGGTGCGCCCGTCCGTGGCCGTCAATGAGAATGAGGTCGGGCTCGGTTTTGAGGCGCGCAAAGGCCGCGAGCAGAACCGGACTTTCGCGGAACGAGAGCAGCCCGGGCACGTAAGGGAAGCGCAGCTTACGCTCGGCCGAGCGGCGCTCCACTTCCTCCATCTCGGGAAAGCGGTAGACGATCACCCCCGCAACAGCCCAATCCGTGGCGGGGTCAAACGCCAGGTCGGCGCCCGCCACATGCCGGATGGGGGCAAAGTCGTCTTCCAGCGACACGAGGTCGCGCAGCTTCTCCTGCAGTCGCATCGCCTCGCGCGGCGTGAGAGTCCAGCGCGTGTGTATCTTAGGCCTCATTTTCGGGTGCCGTAGCCCCCGGGATGCGGATCCCCTTTGCTGCACGAGATATCCGGTGCGGAGTGTGATTGAGCGCGGACATAATCAACGTCAGACGGGCTAGAGCTTCAATGTGATAGGTGTGCGGGAAGAAATCGAACAGCTCGACGGATTCCAGCAGGTATCCGCGCTTCAGCAAAAGCTCCAGGTCCCGGGCCAGGGTGGGTGGGCTGCACGAGACGCAGTGAATGCGCCGGGGCCTGAGCGCGGCCAGCAGGTTCAGGGTACGCGCGCCCACGCCGGAGCGAGACGGGTCGAGGACCGCGATGTCGGGAGAGGCTTGGGCGAAACGCCGCAAGAAGTCGTAAGTCGTCTGCGCCACCGCACGCACGTTCGCGAGGCCGTGGTTGCGGGCATTGGCCGCGAGGTCCGCCGCCGCCCGAGCCCCGGCTTCTACCCCGATAACCGAAGCGAATCCGGTGGCGAGAGGCAGTGTCAGCAGTCCCACGCCGGCGAAGAGATCCAACGCCAGCGAGCCCTCAAGGGAGTGGTCTGGGTTGAGCTGCCCGTGCGGGCCTTGGGCAGTGGTCCGTCGCGAACCCGACGCTTCGCGAGTGACCGCGTCCACAAACTCAGGTAACAGGAAACGCGAGGCCTGGAAGAAAGAGCCAGGGCTGACTTGGTAGCGGAATTCCCCCACCTGATAAACGAGTGCAGGCTTGCCGAAGGCGTTCGCTGCGCGGCCCTTCGCGGCGGCCGGATGGAGGCGCCTGCTGCTCTGCTCTTCAATCACTACGCTAACCACTCCCTGCAGCTCTGCCAGACAGTCGCGGGCTAGAGCCTCTTTTGCCTCCTGCTCCAAGGTGCCGCGCAGCGTGAGCATCACTTCATTATCGCGGTCGTCGGCCAGCATCGCGATTTCGCGGCACCGGGCGAGCCGCTCCGACCATTCAGGCGCGCGCAAAGCATTGAGGAGCGCATTGAGGCGAGGGGAAAGAATCGGGCAGGCGTCAACATCGACGACGCGATGAGATTCTGATTCGAAGAATCCCAGGCTTATTCCGCCGTTCGCACGGCGTTCGACCTTGAACTCCGCCTGGTTGCGGTAGTTCCACGGCTGCCCGGTATGGACGGGAATCTCGCCATCCCAGTTGATGCGGCCCAGACGGCGCAGAGTCTCGCGCAAGATCTCGCGCTTGGCCACAGCTTGACGCTCGGCGTCGAAGTGCTGGTACTGGCATCCGCCGCAGCGGCCGAAATGCGGACAAGGGGCTTCGACACGCTCGGGCGCAGCAGCAAGAATCTGCAGCGGACGGGCACGCACCACCCCTTTGGCGGTGCGCACCTCTTCCACTTCGAGACACTCGCCGGGCAAGGTCCGCGGCACGAGTACGGTGCGGCCTTCGTGATGGCCGAGTGCGTCGCCACCGTAAACCAGTTTCTCGGCGTGAAACTCAAACGGCATGGCTAGGGTCAGCTGAGTGTCTGCGAGAACGGCCGATTGGGCCCTCGCGGCTTTTGGTGTCTGGGCAAACCCTCTGCTTATCGATTCTTTCTGACCTGCTGCCCAGAAAGGCTGAGCCCTTTCCGCACAGCGGCGCGCCCAAGCCGAATCCTGGGATGGGGTTCAGGCGCGCAAAGGCCGAAATCACAAATCTTCAATTCCGCGTCGAGCTTTTGACTTCAGGGCCTTATCTTCCCCGGCCGGTACTTGTAAACGTGGGATGCGCCGGCGACGGCCATGACCGTGCCCCACCAGATAGGAGCGTGGAGATTGGCGAGAACAGTTGCAGGTGGATGGGACAGCTCGTAGATGCCGGTCCCGCAGATGATCACCCCATAGATAAGAAGGATGAGTCCGATGAAAAACCAGACCGGGAGCATATGATGTCTGTGGGGCTGGGGGTCGGCGACATCGACCGCAATGCGCTTGGTCGGTCCCTTGCCACCGCGATCATGCGAACTTTGAGGTTTCTCTTGCATGGCTCCCTCCCAACTCGGATCCAGGAAATACACTGGAAGGTGTCAAGATAATCGCGGCTCCGCCGCCTGCTGTGCGGAAGGGCTCAGCCCTTCCGCGCCACAGACTTAACACTAAACTCTCTAAGCTCAGCCGCTTGCCGGAAAGCCGTAGGCTTTCTCCCGAGACCCCGTCGGGACGGGGCGCACAGCAGGCGACGGAGCCGCACTGGCCGATGGCCAGCGATTTTTCATACCCTCTTGCCTCTCGCCTCCCCTACCAGAAGACCCACTGCAACACCAGGAACACTGCCAGGGCAACGCCTCCCCAGAAGATGGGGCGATGCAGCAGCGGCAGATTCCCTTCGCCGGGCACCGCTGTGGCACCGTAGACCAAGCCTTCGTATTGCTGATCAGGCCTGGTTTTGGTGAGGAAACTGACCACCAGGGTGACCGTCACGCAGATCAGCCACGACCACAACGCGCGGTACATGTTCTCCGCCAGGGCCTTAGCATGGGAGGAGAGCGCGATGACAGCCAACGCGCTGGGGTTGGTCTTCACCAACACGAACATGACGATGGAGGAAACCGTTCCCGCCAGCAGCCCGCAGAAGGCGCCAGCACCGGTAATGCGCTTGAACATCATGCCCAGAATCACAGTGCCGAACAGCGGCGCGATGAAGAAGCTGAAAAGCGCCTGGACGTAATCCATAATGCTGGCAAACTGCATCACCACGTAGGCGGCACCGATGCTGATAAGCAAGCCAATCATCGTGCACCAACGCCCCATGGCAACGTAGTGCGCATCGGGAGCGCTTTTGCGGAGGAAGGGGCGGTACAAGTCGTAAGTCCAGACGGTGGAAAAGGCGCTTACGTTGCCCGCCATTCCAGACATGAATCCGGCGAGTAGCGCCGTGATCCCCAGCCCCAGCAGCCCGGGACCGCAGTAACGCGCAAGCATCAAGGGCAGCACTTCGTTGTAGCTGTGCATACCGGGCTGCAGCTGGCTCTCCGGCACCAGCTTGAAGGGCAAAACGGCCAAGCCAAGCAACCCGGGAAGAATGACGATAAAGGGAACAGCCATCTTGAAGAACGAGCCGATGATGGGAGCCAGTTTCGCGGCGCGCAGGTCCTGGGCAGAAAGGACACGCTGGACCACGAGGAAGTCTGTTGTCCAATACCCCATGGAGATCGTCATGCCCAACCCGAACACAATTCCGGTCCAATGAATCCCCATCGGATTGGACGTGAAATGCGCCATCGGACCCCATAGGTGCGTGAAGTCCTGGCCGGGAAAGTTGTGCTGAATGCGCTCGACCATCCCGGACCACCCGCCGGCCTCGATGAGTCCGAGAATGGGAATGAGCATGGCGCCAAACCAAATGAGGAAGAACTGGACGACTTCGTTAAAGATAGCGGAAAACAGCCCTCCCAGGGTCACATACAGGCCGACCGTAATCGAGGAAACCCAAATGCTGACGTTGAGGTTCCAGCCCAGCATCACTTTCATCACCAGCGCCATGGAGAACATGTTGACACCGGACATCAGGATGGTCATGAAGGCAAAGGAAACGGCGCTCAGCGCGCTGGTTGGCTCACCAAAACGCAATTGCAGGTAGCCGGGCACGGAGTGAGTCTTGGAGATGTAATAGAAGGGCATCATGACGATCCCCAGAAAAACCATGGCGGGGATGGCGCCGATCCAGTACCAGTGAGCGGCCAGAATGCCGTACTGGTAAGCCGAGCCTGCCCAGCCCATCAGTTCCAGCGTGCCCAGGTTGGCTGAAACGAAGCTCAGCCCCGCCACCCACGCCGTCATCTTACGGCCTGCCAGGAAGAAGTCCTCGCCCGTGGTGGTGTACTTCTTAAGGTAGAAGCCGATGGCCAGGACCATGGCGAAGTAGATGACGATAATGACAAAGTCCACGGCGTGAGGCGCCATGATTCGCGCCGAGGGGTCAGACAGCAGAGCGAGGGGAGGTAGGCTCATGGGACTGCCGATTTGGCGATTGTCGATTGACGATTTCAAGGCCGCGCGCGGAACACCGGCAAGCGAAAATCGGCAATCGAGAATCGGCAATTCAGCGGCGTGAGGCTCTGAATGCGAGCGCGCTCATGAACAAGCCGAAAACCAGCATCGCCACGCCCCACCACATGTCGATGTTCAGCCGGACTACGTTCTCGGCAATGGCAGGATCTGACACGGGACTGGCAGGGTCGGCCACGACACCATAAATCGCCAGGACGAGGCCGTAAATGGTTAGGATGATCCCGATCGGAAAGCGAATGTCCAAACCCATCTTTTTTTCACCAGAAGATGATATTCAACACCACGCAGAGCGCGAGGATACCAAGGGCGAGAATACCCGGTCGCTCATACCACGGAAGATCCTGGTTCCTCGGCTTGGGAGTCAAGGAGTAGACAAGCCCCACCAGCTCCTCTTCCTTTCGGGGATCAGTGAATAGAGTCACGACGACGGTCACCACAATGCAGACGGAGAAAGCCCAGATCGCCTGGTAAAAATTCGCCGCCATATCACTGGGGTAGGAAATCACATGGTAATGGTAAAGGGCATAGTGGGTGGCCGCGGCGAGAATCCCGCAAAGCAATCCCCAGAAGCCGGAATGCGCGCTGGTGCGCTTCCAGAACATCCCCAGCAGGAAGGTGCCGAACAGGGGCGCGTTAAAAAACGCGAAGAGAAGCTGGACATAATCCATCAGGTTGTTGAACCTCAAGACGATGAAGGCGGTTCCGATTCCCACCGCAACAGCGAAAACCGTTGCGAAGCGGCCCATCTTCAGATAATGCTCGTCCGGCTGGCCCGGGTTCACGTGCGTCTGGTAGATGTCGAAAGTCCAGACGGTGTTGAAGGCCGTAACGTTTCCAGCCATGCCCGACATGAAGCCGGCCATCAGTGCCGTTAGTCCGATGCCTAGCAGGCCCGAAGGATAAAACTGGCCTAGCATGGCCGGTAGGGCGTTGTCGTATCGGCCGTCGAGGTATTTCGTGAGCGTGGGATCGAGCGCAATCGCCACCAGGCCGGGAAGAATGATCATCAGCGGAAAGAACATCTTCGGGACCGCGGCAATCAGCGGTGTACGCTGCGCGGCAGCCATGTCCTTCGCCGCCAGGCCGCGCTGGATCACCAGGAAGTCGGTACACCAATAGCCAAAGGAGAGCACAAAGCCCAGCCCGAAGATGGTGGCAAACCAGTTGACTCCCATGGGGTTCTCGGTGGCATGCCAGATGTTAGCCCAGGTATGGGCATACCCGGGGTTGGGCAGTCGTGCGTTGAGTCCTGCAAATCCGCCTACGGCCTTTAGTCCCAAGATCGCCAAAGGGAGGAACCCGAACACGATGAGAAAGAATTGGAGCACTTCGTTGTAGATCGAAGAAGTCAACCCCCCGAGATAAATATAGACTGCCACCACCACGGCCGATGCGACCACGCTGCCGCTGAACGGCCAGTGCAGCAGGCGCTGGAAAAGGATGGCCATGGCATAAAGGTCGATTCCCGAAACAAGCAGCGTCATGGTTGCGAAGCATAGGGCATTGAGCGTCCGCGTCTTCTCGTCGTAGCGCTTGCGTAGATACTCGGGTACACTGCGAACCTTACTGCCGTAATAGAAAGGCATCATGAAAACGCCGACGAAGCACATGGCGGGCATGGCAGCGAGCCAATAGAACTGGTTTACGAACATCCCATACTTGGCAGCGTTGGCAGCGTGGCCCATGACCTCGAGGGCGCCGAGGTTGGCTGACATAAACGCCAGTCCGGTAATCCAACCGGGGATCGAGCGTCCCGAGAGGAAGAAATCTTCGCTGGTCTTCATCCGTCCTCGCAGGGCAAAGCCAATCCCCAGGACGAACACGAAGTAGATGACGATGAGAAAATAATCGACAAAATGTGGATGCATAGACCCTTTCTGTGACGCGCTTTCATATCACAGGCGGACTCAAAAGTAAACGAAAGATAGCGTACAATAGAATCGGGAAGGAGGGTGGAAATGAGCAACGTAGCTGAAAAACTAGCCACACAGAACGGCGCCGAGCTGGACGCCGTCGAGCTGCGGGAGTGGCTCGATTCCCTGGACTACGTGATGCAGGCGGGCGGACCCGAAAAGGTGGAGCGCCTTCTGCGTCAACTGCGGATTCACGCCCAGCGTGACGGCGTCACCTTGCCTTACAAGGCCAACACGCCTTACATCAACACCGTCAGCGTCGAGCAGCAACCGCCCTTTCCCGGTTCGACGGAGGTGGAGCGGCGCATCAAGAGTTTGGTGCGCTGGAACGCCATGGCCATGGTGGTGCGGGCTAACCGCCTGGAAAGCGGCATCGGCGGGCACATCTCTACTTACGCCTCAGCGGCGACTCTCTACGAAGTCGGGTTCAATCACTTTTTCCGGGGCCGCAACGAGAATCAGGCAGGCGATATCGTCTACTTCCAAGGACACGCTTCACCTGGCATCTACGCACGCGCGTTCTTGGAGGGGCGCCTGCCGGTCGAGAAACTCGAAGATTTCCGCAGGGAACTGAAGCCCGGCGGTGGCCTTTCTTCTTATCCCCACCCCTGGCTAATGCCAGAGTTCTGGGAGTTCCCTACCGTCTCGATGGGTCTTGGTCCCATCATGGCCATCTACCAAGCTCGTTTCAACCGCTACTTGGAAGACCGCGGCTTGAAGCAGACCAATGGATACAAGGTGTGGGCCTTCTTGGGTGACGGAGAGACCGACGAGCCAGAGACGCT
>DATJKY010000251.1:0-4630 GCA_035490955.1 Terriglobia bacterium
CCTTGAAGTCCGCGAAATACTCCTTCCACTTCCAGAATGGGATTTCCCGAGTTCCGTACAGCGTCCGACGCACAACCGGAGCCTGCTCCAACCGTTCAAGGCCAACTTTCGTCGTGTGTGCGTAGCGTTCCTCTTCACTCCTGATCGCCTTGGCGACGTGGCGCTCGGTATCAAGCAATTCCGGATACGCGTCCTTCATCATCTGGACGACGTGCCCGGACATCTTGTAGAGAAACGGCTCGTTCAGCTCCAGTGTCTGGCCGTGGTAGAGCGCGCGACGCATGATCAGGCGCAGCACATAACCCCGGCCTTCGTTCGAGGGCAGAACCCCATCAGAAATCAGGAAAGTGCAGGCGCGCGCGTGGTCGGCGACGATGCGCAGCGATACGTCGGTCTCGTGGCTCACGCCGTATTCGACGTTGGCGAGGTCCGCCGCCTCTTCGATGAGCGGCCGGAAGAGGTCGGTATCGAAGTTCGAGAGCTTGCCTTGCAGTGCGGTGGCAAGTCGTTCGAGCCCGGCGCCGGTATCGATGCTGGGCTTGGGCAGCGGCGTCATGTTGCCCTGCTCGTCGCGATTGAACTGCATGAAGACCAGGTTCCACAACTCCACGTAGCGGCCGCAGTCGCAGGGGAAGGGACAATCCTTGTGACCCTCATCACTTGCCGCCGGGCCGAGGTCGTAGTGGATTTCGGAGCAAGGGCCGCAGGGGCCCGTCTCGCCCATAGCCCAGAAGTTGTCCTTCTCGTCGAGCCGAAAGATACGTGCTCGTTCCACACCCACATCGCGAGCCCAGATTTCCTCCGCTTCATCGTCCTCGCGGAAAACCGTCACATAAAGTCTGTCCTTGGGAACGGCGAAATCCTTGGTGACGAGCTCCCAGGCCCAGGGGATGGCGTCCTTCTTGAAGTAGTCGCCAAAAGAGAAATTACCCAGCATTTCAAAGAAGGTGTGGTGGCGCGTGGTGCGGCCGACCTGCTCGAGGTCGTTGTGCTTGCCGCCCGCGCGCACGCACTTCTGTGACGAGCAGGCACGGGTATAGTCGCGCTTCTCGCGTCCCAGGAAGACGTCCTTGAACTGGTTCATGCCGGCGTTGGAAAAGAGCAGGGTAGGGTCGTTCGCCGGAACCAGCGAGGAGGAGCGCACCACGCGATGGCCACGCGCCTCAAAAAAGGCGAGAAATCGGGCTCGTATGTCGTTCGAATTCATGTTCTAAGTTATGAGTTATGAGTTGTAAGTTATGAAATCTGACGGCCATGCCTTCCTTTGCATTTAACGAGGATGGTCGTGATAATGGCTGTGATCTCTTTCGTTTCTTGCATGAGCGGTTCGAGCTGTTTTTTCCTCACGATTGCAGATTCGCTTAAAAGGCTAAGCCAGTAAAGGCTTTCTCGTGCTTCTTTCTGGGCGATTCCGAGCTTGTGGATAAAGTCGGCACGACTTTCGCCTGCCTGAGCCTCCTTAACGTTAGCGCCCACCGAACATGCCGACCGCAAGTACGGATTCCCGAGGATCCAGCCAGCGCCATTCTTTCGCCCTTGTAAGTATTGATAGAGCTTGATCGCCCGCAAAGCGTAGGCAAACGACCGTGACCGAATGTCAGGCGGCTTCGAGCCCTCCGGAGATTTAGCTTGCCCTCGGCTTTCCGTTTCAGAACTCATAACTAACTTAAAACTTAACGCTCTCCCTCTGCCGACACATCGTCATCCAGTTCAAAACTGTCTTCGACTGGACGCAGTTCCGGCCGCGCCCGCACCACTTTCATAATATCATCGGAGCGAAAACCGAGGCGCACCAGGCTCTGACAGAGGGCGTAGAGTTTGCTTCGGGTGAGGGGAAGGCGCAGCCGGCGGAGCTTCTTCGAGAGCGCCTGTTCGAGCACGAGCTGCTCGCTCAATTCTTCAAACGCGCGGTCCAAGGCTGGCTCGACCGTGCGATAATCCACCAGTTTGGCCTTCAGCTCGCGCTCGATGCGACGCCGCCCAAAGGACCGGTTGCGTGCCAGAGATGAGGCATACTGCTCGGCGAATTTCTTGTCGTCCAGAAGGCCGAGCTCGCGCAAGCGGGCGATGGCGGCGGCCACCGGCTGTCCAACGCCAAATTTCCTTTCCAGCGTCCGGCGCATCTCGCCCATGGAATACGGACGGCGGGCGAGCATCCGCAGCGCGGCAGAGAGAGGGTCACGCTGTTCGCATGATTGGGGACTGGGCGGTTCGGTCATTGAGCGATAGTTTGATTCAATCACACAATCACCCAATCTCTCAATGACTCGAATCGGGGAATCCGTGGAAAGGTTCAGCGTCGAACGAAGCGCTCCACCTTGTGGGCCTGTACCATTTCTTCGCTGACCTCGGCGGTAGCGCGGATTCCAGCCACGCGAAGCTTGAAGTCGGCAGGACTCGACGCCCGCAAGAGAGCTTCCTCGAGGGTGATGAGTTTCTGGGAATGAAGGTCGTAGAGCGACTGGTCAAAGGTCTGCATGCCGTACTGGGAGGTTCCGGCGCCGATAGCGCCCCGGATGAGGCTGGTTTTCGCCTCGTCGATTATGCAGGCTCGGATGTACTCGGTGGTGACCATCACTTCCGCTGCCGGCACGCGGCCCACGCCATCAGCCTTCCTCACCAAACGCTGGCAGACGATGCCTCGCAGAGTGCTGGCGAGCTGCAGCCGGATCTGCATCTGGTCAGAGAGCGGGAAGGCGGAAATGACGCGCTGGACGGTCTCGGTGGCGTCCAGGGTATGCAGGGTGGAGAACACCAGGTGACCGGTCTCCGCCGCCTGCATAGCGATGAGAATGGTTTCCGCGTCACGCATCTCGCCTACCAGGATGACGTTCGGGTCCTGGCGGAGGGCAGCGCGAAGCGCTAGACCGAAGCTCGGCGTATCCACTTCCACTTCCCGCTGGTGGACAAAACCCTTCTCATCGCGGTGCAGGAACTCGATGGGATCCTCTATGGTAATGATGTGAACGGCGCGGGTCGAGTTAATGTAGTCGATCATAGCGGCCAAGGTGGTGGTCTTGCCGCAGCCGGTGGCACCTGTTACCAGGACTAGTCCGCGGCGTTCGTCGCACAGCTTTCCGATCACGGGAGGGAGATGGAGCTCGTCCAGCTTGAGGATGACGTTAGGAATTAGGCGAACGGCCATGCCCAGGCTGCCCCGCTGCTGAAAGACGTTGATCCTGAAACGGCCCACGCCAGCGATCCCGTAAGCCAGGTCGATATCGCACTTCTGCTCGAACCTCTCCTTGTGCTGATCCGTCATCAGAAAGAAAGCCATCTCTGTCATCTCTTCGGGGGAAACGCGAGCGAATTGCGTCATGGGGTACAATTCGCCGTCAATGCGCTGATGAGGGTAATTGCCGACCTTCAGGTGCAAGTCGGAGGCTCGGTTCGAGGCGGCAATCCGTAGCAATTCGTCGAGGTTCATAAAGGACGGGTGGGTCCTTCCCTTACTTTTATCGGCTCAGAATTGATTCTGCTTGAGAGGATGGTGGGCGAACACGCCACAAGACGGATAGGTCGAGGAGGTTTTCCGAGGGCTGCCTTATCGATCGACAGCCACCGGCTGGTTGCAGAAGCTTAGCCAGCCGTAGCGGTCCTCGGCACGGCCTTCTGCAATGGAAAGGTAGCGCTCCTGGAGGTGGCGGGTGATGGGTCCGGGCTTTCCGTTGCCGATGATGATGCGATCGACGCTGCGGATGGGACTGACTTCTGCCGCCGTCCCGCAGAAGAACAGCTCATCGGCGATATACAGGATCTCGCGCGGCAGGCTCTGCTCGATCACCGTGCAGCCCATCTCCTGAGCCAGAGTGATGACGGAGTCGCGCGTGATGCCCGGCAGAACGGCCGACGCGAGCGGGGTAGTAAACAGCTTGCCTTGCCGGACCACGAAGATGTTGGCGCCACTACCCTCGCTGACGTTCCCGGAGGTGTCGAGCGCGATTCCTTCCACGTAGCCATTAGTGACGGCTTCCATCTTAATGAGCTGCGCGTTCATGTAATTAGCAGCCGACTTCGACATGGCGGGTAAGGTGTTGGGCGCCATGCGCTGCCAGGAGGAGACGCAGGCATCCACGCCTTTGTTCAGGGCGTCAGCCCCGAGATACTTGCCCCACTCCCAAGCCATTAGGAAAACTTCGACCGGGTTGTTCAGGGGGTTTACGCCCATTTCTCCAAAGCCGCGGAAAACCACGGGACGGATGTAGCAGTGGCTGGCCTTGTTGACACGAATTAGCTCTATCATTGCTTGCTCGAGCTGCTCCTGCGTGTAGTCCAGTTCCGTGCGGTAGATCTTGCAGGAATGGATCAGGCGCTCGGTGTGCTCTTTGAGACGAAAGATGGCGGGTCCCTGCGGCGTCTCATAACATCGGATTCCCTCGAAGAGGCATGAGGCGTAGCTGATGACGTGCGAAGCCGCGTGTACTTTGGCGTCGTCCCAGGGAATGAACTCGCCGTTGTGCCAAACCTTTTCGTAGTTCTGGACGGGCATGACTCTGTCTCCGCGCGCGAATCGTCAAGATGCCGAGGTAGATTGCGCAATCCACCTGACCCGATTATAGCACGGAGACCGTGCGCGCTCTCTGCCTGCTCCGGGGCGCTCCGGGGCCGCAAACAGGGAGGCACGTTGACA
>DATJKY010000252.1:0-13274 GCA_035490955.1 Terriglobia bacterium
CGACACTTTCAACGTGGCGCACGCCTGCACGGCGATTTCCGGCGCGCTGGGTATGGCGGTGGCTCGCGATTTGAGAGGCGAGAACTTCCACGTGGTCGCAGTGGTGGGCGACGCCGGACTGACGGGCGGCGTGGCTCTGGAAGGTATCAATAACCTCGGTCATCTCAAGAAAAAGGTGCTCGTCATACTGAATGACAACAAGATGTCTATCTCGCCCAACGTTGGGGCCATCGAGGGGTATCTGAACCGCATCGTCCACGGCCAGGCTTACCATCGGCTGAAGCAGGAAACCGAGAAGATGATCCTGGCAGTCCCCCGGCTGGGTCCTCGCCTGTTGCGGCTTTCCAAAGACTTGGTGGAATCAGCCAAAACGTTGCTTATCCCAGGCTTGGTGTTTGAAGAGTTGGGATTTGACTACGTGGGACCGATCAACGGACACAGCATAGAAGACTTGCTGAACGTGCTTGCCAGGGTGAAAGATGAGCCTGGACCGGTCCTGCTGCACGTGGTAACGCAGAAGGGAAAGGGCTATCCCCACGCCGAGCAACTCCCGGTGAAGTACCACGGTGTGACCCAGTTTGACGTTTCCACCGGGGCCTTCCACAAGGCACCCGCCAAAGCGCCCAGTTACACCAGCGTTTTCGGCAAGGCGATGTGTGAGCTGGCGGAGAAAGATTGGCGTTTGATTGCCATTACCGCCGCTATGCCCGAGGGCACCGGGCTCGACGAGTTTGCCAAGCGCTTCCCGGACCGCTTCTTCGACGTGGGCATTGCCGAGCAGCACGCCATCAACTTTGCTGCCGGACTGGCCTGCGAGGGAATGCGACCGGTGGCCGCCATCTACTCCACTTTCTTGCAGCGGGCTTACGACCAGTTGATGCACGAACTGTGCCTGATGCGCTTGCCGGTCACACTGGCCCTCGACCGGGCCGGACTCGTTGGCGCCGACGGCCCCACCCACCACGGTCTTTATGACTTGGTGTATCTGGCGGCCCTGCCGGGTATGACGGTGATGGCCCCCAAAGACGAAGCCGAGTTGCGGCACATGCTTTACACCGCGCTCAGCCTCAACGGCCCCGCCGCTCTACGCTACCCGCGAGGCAACGGCCTAGGCGTTTCCCTGGAAGATTTCCGGCAGTTGGAAGTCGGCAAGGCCGAGATTCTGCGTGAAGGCAGCGACATCGGAATCCTGGCGCTGGGTAGCATGGTGTACCCTTGCCTGGAGGCTGCCGCCAGGCTGGAGGAAATTGGCATTCACTCAACTGTCATCAACGCCAGGTTCGCGAAGCCGATGGATGAGGAACTCTTTGCCGTACTGGCGGCGGAGAAACGGTTCCTCGTGACGGCGGAAGAAGGAACAGAAGCCGGGGGCTTTGGCGCACGCGTCACCGCCATGCTTCAGGATCGCCGCATACCCGTCAGCATTCTGCGTATCGCCGTGCCCGACCGCATCATTCCCCACGGTGCGCCGAATCTGCTCCACGCCAAGTACGGCCTCGATGTCGATGGCATCGTGACCCGCATCAAGAGCTTCGCGGACGACTACTCCGCCCGGTTGGTCCCACACGTCGCTCGACACCGCGGCCTTAAATCCAGTTGCTAGTGGCTGGTTGCTCGGGGCTACCATCCAACCAAGCCACTGGTCTTTGGGCAGATGGCTGGCTCACCCGTGAACAGAATCCGGCTCGACCGACTGCTGGTGGAACGCGGATTGGCTGAATCTCGCGAGAAGGCCCAGGCGTTGATCCTTGCTGGCCAAGTGATGGTCGACGAGCAGAAGGCGGAGAAGTGCGGCGCGGCGGTGAGCGCCCGGGCCACGCTGCGTATTCGGGGTGAACCATGCAAGTTCGTGAGCCGTGGTGGCCTGAAGCTCGAAGGAGCGCTGGACCACTTCCGCATCCAGGCGGAGGGCAGGGTCTGTCTCGATGTTGGTGCTTCCACCGGAGGTTTCACCGATTGCCTGCTCCATCGCGGTGCAACCAAGGTTTTTGCCGTTGACGTGGGGACCAACCAGCTCGATTGGAAGCTGCGCCATGACCCGCGCGTGGTGGTCCTGGAAAAGACGAACGCCCGGTACCTCACCCTGAAGCAAATCGGTGCCGTAGTGCGTCTAGTGACCATGGATGTCTCCTTCATATCTTCAACGTTGATTCTGCCTGCCCTGCCACCTCTGATGGAGCGGGGCGCGGACTTTTTGGTCCTTGTTAAGCCGCAATTTGAGGTGGGCCACAAACAGGTGGGAAAAGGTGGGATCGTTCGCGACTCGCGGCTGCATCAGGAGGCCGTCACCAGGGTTTCTCACAAGCTCCTGGAGCTGGGTTTCGGCCAACTGGCTTCGGCGGAGAGTGTTCTCGCGGGTGCCTCCGGCAATCGAGAGTATTTCCTGCATGCCATTTGGCCGCAATCTCGCTAGAATGGTCGCTCGCGCGCGGTCTTTGCCACACGTTTATGCAGATTAAGACGATTGGTATCACCTCCAAACCCAAGAAACCCGAGGTCCGTGACATCGTTACTCCGCTGGTTCACTGGCTACATGACCGTTCGATCGAGGTGCTGGTCGACAAAGAGACCGGCTCCACGCTCGACGGCTCCGAGAAGTGCGTTACGCGCAACGAGATGCCTTCGCTTGTGGACCTCATTATCGTCCTCGGGGGTGACGGCACGCTGCTCGCGACGGCACGCGTCCTGAACCGCAAGCCCGTCCCCTTGCTGGCCGTGAACCTGGGTGGTCTCGGCTTTCTCACCGTGATTACTCGCGACGAGCTCTATTCGACTCTGGAAAGGGTGCTGGCCGGAGATTTTCGCACCGAGCGACGGGTGCAGATCGAGGCCGAAGTCATGCGCGCTGGAGAAGTGATTTCGTCCTTCCTCGCTCTGAATGACGTAGTGCTCAACAAGGGCGCCATCGCCCGCGTCCTCGACTTTGACGTGCGCGTTGACGGCCAGTTTATTTCCAGCTACAAGGCCGACGGCCTCATCGTCTCCACCCCCACCGGCTCCACGGCTTATTCGCTCGCCGCAGGCGGGCCGGTGATTGCGCCTTCGGTCGAAGCCTTCATCGTCACCCCTATCTGCGCTCACACACTGAGCAACCGGCCCATCGTTCTGCCTGATTCGGCCCAGATCGAGGTGAAAGTGAAGAGCTATGGCGAGTCTGTCTACCTCACGGTCGACGGCCAGGTGGGCGTCGCCCTGCGCAGCGAAGACGCGGTGCACATGAGGCGGGCGTCCTCGGTTGTCGAACTCATCCAATCGCCGCAAAAGAACTACTTCGAAATCCTCCGGCAGAAGCTCAAATGGGGAGAACGCTGAACCCCCGGCGACGCGGACTTTTCGTACGCGATCCGAAATGAACCCAACGGCGCCAACCCGAGACTTCACCTCTCCCGCCGCCCGCAACCTGTTCTGGGCGATTACTGTAGGTATATGGGCGGTGCTCGCCTCGGTACTGATCGTCACCGGTCAGTCGCGCTGGGCATATACGCTGAGCAGGACCGTATTCATCCGCATCGACGTCGAGATTCTGCTGGTGCTCGCCGTGGCTCTTGCCCTTCTTGATCGGCGCTTTCGGCCTCCTCTGACCCCGCTCGCGTGGTCGGTCCTCGGCTACTGCGGCGCGCTGCTTCTCGCCACGGCCTTCTCCCTCGACTCCTACCAAAGCTGGTGGGGAACTCTCGAGAGGATGGATGGAACGTTTACGAAGCTGCACTATGCGGTCTTCTTTCTCATCCTGACGGGAGTTTTCCGTACCTGCCGCGATTGGACGAACTTTCTCCACGCTTCGCTCGCCGTCAGCGTTTTGGTGGCAGGTAAGGCGGTTGCCGAGCGACTCTCGACAGGCTTGAGCAGGGTGGCTTCAACAATTGGTGACCCAGCTCTGACAGCTACCTATGCCCTGCTGCAGATATTCTTCGCAGCCCTCGTCACCGCCGGAGGACGAACGCGCACGGCGCGGCTGTGGGGAGGGGCAGCGATGTTGCTGAACGTGGTCACCCTGCTGCTTACAGGCGATCGCGGCGCGACAATCGGACTCGGTGCAGGCGCGCTGGCTGTCGGCCTTACCGTCGCGCTTTCGAGCCGGTATAGCACCACTCTACGCCGCGCGGCTCTGGCAGGCACGCTGTTGCTTCTTGTCGTCCCATTTGCGGTTTACGCTGCGCGAGGCACGCCGTTGGTAAGGTGGAACACCGCGCTCGAGCGGCTCTCACAGCTCTCTCCCCACGACGGCACCACACGGACTCGGTTGATCACCCTCGGTGTGAGCTGGCGAGCCTTCAAAGCGCGGCCCCTGCTCGGTTACGGACCGGAGCTTTACACGTTAGCCTCTGTCCGTCACTTCAACCCTGACATACTGACCTATGAACAGGGCTGGTGGGACCGCTCCCACAACACCCTGACCGACCGACTCGTTATGGAAGGTGCGATCGGGCTACTGGCCTACCTATCGATCTTTGTTGCCGCCGGGCTGATGCTCGTCCGGGCGTTCAGGCTTGAGCCGCACGGTAAGTTGACAGTACCTATCACAGCAGGAATGCTCAGCGCCTACTTCGTTCAGAACCTTTTCCTCTTTGACTCACCGTCGAGCTATCTCCTCTTCTTCGCGGTGCTGGCCTTCGTGAGTTTTCTCGTCACGGGAGGTAGCCACACCGAGCCACGTGAGGTAGCGGAGCAGGCGAAAAGGGCCCGTATCGGCACCCCTGCGGCAGCTGTGCGACGGCGAGCGTCTCCATCCCCCAGTGGAGGGCGAAGGGGAGAGACCACCTCCAGCGTTCGCCGGTTTCCGCGGCGGGGCAAGGTGCTTATTGCAGGGCTCGCCTTGTTCGTGCTCGTAACCATATATAACGCAAATCTAAAAGGCCTGGCGGAAGCGTTCCTCGGTGATGCACTCGTGGCCTCGATCGATGACCCACATCGGTTTCAAGAACTGTTCGGCCAAACGGTTGCCTATGGCAGTTGGGCGCAGGACGAAGTGGTAGGGACGGCGGCAGACGCGCTCCGGGCCGTCGGCGCTGGTAACCCAGCATACTTGGCAGCCTCAGCCGCGGTGGCGGCACAACTCGAGGCGCAAGTCGGGGCTCATCACAATCCGGACCCAGGCGCCCTGATCCGGCTGGGAAGCCTTTATCAGGCGATGGCTGTCGCCGACCCCACCTGCCTTCCTAAGGCGGAGAAAGCCTTCCAAAAGGCTATCGAGCTTGCCCCGAAGTGGCCGGAAAGTTACGACGGACTGGGAGCGACTTACCTGACAGAAGGAAAGGTTGAGGAGGCCCTTGCGCTGCTTAAGAGGGCCGTGGAGATTAATCCTTCAAACGGCACGGCGCGCTGGATGTACGCCTTCCCCCTCATCTGGAGCCATCGTGCCGAAGGGCTGGCGGAACTCGAAGCGGCCCTGCACAACTACAACTACTACAACCGCGTTGACCTGAAACGACTGGTCAACACCTACTATCAACTCCATGACCTGCCGCGATCCATCCAGTTCCAGCTAGAGCTTACGCAACTCGAGCCTGGCGACGCCGTACATCATGCCACGCTGGCGCGGCTTTACAAGGAGTCGGGAAACACTGAAGGGGCCTTGCAGGAGATTCGCACCGCCGCACAACTGGATCCGCGTTATCGTGCCGCGGCGGGTGATTTCGAGCGAGGCCGATGATTGGACCGTACTATCTGGCCCGTAGATAGATTTCAAGGACCTCCCTTCCTGCAGACCCGAGAAACGGCGCAGCGTGGCGAGAAATCCAGGTTAAGAGAATCGAAGTGACGAATGCCGAAGCGTTGGGCCAGGGTCCTCTCAGCTGGACATGGGCAAACCCACACCGCCGTCCCTCAGACTCAGAGGAGTTCCGTCGCCATCAGATCTTCCACGCTCTCGCGGCGGCGGATCAGCTCCACCTGAACACCGTCCACGAGGACCTCAGCGGGCCGCGGTCGTGTGTTGTAATTGGAAGCGAGCGCATACCCGTAGGCACCCGCGGTCAGAATAGCCAGCAGTTCGCCGCTGTGAACATCGGACATTTCCCGGTTCTCGGCAAGGAAGTCGCCCGTCTCGCATAGCGGCCCCACCACGTCGGCGCGCAATGTTTCGCGCGTGCTGGGCCGGAGGGGCACGACTTCGTGATAGGAGCCATAGAGCGAAGGCCGCATCAAATCGCTCATTCCCGCGTCCACCACGATGAAGTTCTTCTGCTGGTTGCGCTTCACGTAGAGCACCTGCGTCACCAGAATGCCGGCATTCCCCACGACGGCGCGGCCCGGTTCGAGGACCAGCCGATAAGGAGTTCCCGTGATCCGCGTTTCCACTCCCTGGGTGAGACGCTCCAGATCGAGCGGCTGTTCGTCGGAGTAACGGATGCCGAAGCCGCCACCCATGTCCAACAACCCCACTTCGATCCCGTCCATGCTGAGTTCTCGCGCCACGCACAACAGCTCGTCCAGCGCGTGCAGAAACGGTTCCACAGCAAGGATCTGTGAGCCGATGTGGCACGCCAGTCCTCGCACGCGCAAGTGTTCCGACCGTGCGGCACGCTTCGAGAGTACTGCCGCCTCCGACTTCGGGACGCCGAACTTGTGGATGCGCTGGCCGGTGGAAATGTAGGGATGGGTCTCAGTCTGGACGTCGGGGTTGATGCGGATAGAAACGTCCGCGCGCCTCCCCAGATGGCGCGCCCGGCTTTCGATAACCTCCAGCTCCCCTGCCGACTCCACGTTGAACATCAGAATACCAGCCTGCAGGCCCGCGTCGATCTCGCCTTCCGTTTTGCCGACACCGGAGAACACAACGCGGTCTGCCTTTGCGCCCGCTCGTAGCGCCCGAGCCAGCTCCCCGCCCGAGACGATGTCGAACCCCGCGCCTGCCCGGAGTAGTAGAGCGAGAATTTTCAGATTGGAGTTGGCCTTGACCGAATAACAGAGCAGGTGAGGGATGCGGCTGAGCCCCTGTTCAATCCGGCGGAAGTTGTCGAGGATGGCAGCCTGGCTGTAAATGTAGACCGGCGTTCCGAAGCGCGTGGCGATCGACTCCACCGGCACCTGCTCGCAGATGAAGTCGCCCAGGTTGTAATGAAAGGCTTGCACTCACCGTACCTTGATCAGTACCAGCGTCTGGTCGTCGCGCCGGGGCCGGCCATCCTCGAATCGAGCGATATCAGCGAAGACCGTTTCAATGATTTTCGCCGCCGGTTTGTGCGCTTGTTCCCGGAAGAAGTTTTCCAGACGGCGGATACCGAACTCTTCCTGGTGGGGGTTGGTGGCTTCCACCAAGCCGTCCGAAAACAAGGCGAGCACATCCCCCTTCTCGAGCGTCAATACGGTTTCCTGGTATTCCGTGTGCTCGAGCAGGCCGAGGGGAACACCCTCAGCGCGGATCACGTGACCACGTCCTTTTCGCACGAGAATGGGCAGAGGCATGCCGGAGTTGGCCAACCTCAAAGTCTTGCTCTTGGGCTCCCAGATGCTGTAGGTCAGGGTAATGAAATGCCCTTCAATCTTGCGCTCTAGGAGCAGCACGTTGAGTTTCTTCAGCATCTCCCCCGGCATCAACCGCTGCGGAGCGAGACTGCGCAGGGTGCCGATGGCCATAGCGCCATAAAGCGCGGCGGGCGCGCCCTTTCCGCTCACATCGCCGATGGCAAGAACGTACCGGTCCTTGCCGTAAGTCAGGAAATCATAGAGGTCGCCTCCTAGCTCGCGCGCAGGTTGAAAGCGCGCCCGCACCTCCATGCCGGGGATGACCGGCGAAGTGGAAGGCATGAGGTGAATCTGGATTTCGCGGGCGCGCTCCAGGTCGCGTTCCATGCGCGCCTCGCTGCGCACCGCGCGCTCGTAGAGGCGCGCGTTCTCAATGGCAATGGCAATTTGCGGCGCTAGGGTAGAGAAAATGCGGGCGTGCTCCTCGGTGAAATAGTTGAGACGCGGGCTTTCCAGGTCGATGACGCCAATCACCTGGCCGTGATAGATCAGCGGCACGACCATCTCCGACCGCGTCTCGGGGTTCGCCGGCAAGTAACGAGGGTCTTGGCTCACGTCGGGCACGACGACGATCTGACGGGAAGCGGCGGCCGCGCCCACGATACCATGGCCGAAGGCTACTGTGGGCTTCTCCGGTGTGCGTTCGTCCTGCTTGATGGAAATCACGGTGTTGAACGTCTGGGCATGCTCGTCCGCCAGCAAGATGCCGAGCCGATGATAATCGATCAGGCGCTTGGTGAGGGTACCGACCTTGCGCAGCAATTCGTTCAGCACCAGCACGGAGCTCAGCTCGCGGCTGATCTCATTCAGTACTGCGAGGGCACGCGCCTGACGCTGGCTGCGCCGATAGAGGCGGGCGTTCTCGAGGGCGATGGCGATGCGGCCCGCCAACAGCTCCAGCAAGTTTTGGTGTTGTTCGGTGAAGAAATCCGGCCAGGGCGCCTCGAGGTCAATTACACCGATGACACGTTTCTTGAAGATCAGCGGTACCGCCAGCTCCGACCGTATGGCCGGAAGAGATTGGATGTACTCGGGGTCCTCGCGTACGTCCGCCACGCGCACGGAGCGCCGCGTCTGCGCCGCCCGGCCCACAATACCTTCGCCCACCTTGATGCGGAGCTTATGCACTAGCTCGCGAGGGTGGCCGACGCTGAAGCGCACCGAGAGTTCCTGCGTCTTCTCGTGCAACAAGAGGATGGCAAAAACCTCGTAGTCGATCGCTCCCTTCACCGTCTCGGCGATGCGGCCCATCAGCTCGTCGAGATCTAGCGTGGAAGCGAGCTTCTCGCTTACCTCAAGGAGCAGGGTGAGGAGTTCGGTCAACTCCAGCGGTCGCGCTGGCGTTCGGGCTTCTTCTGTCATAGTGCCGTGCACCGACGCGCCCCGTCACTAAACAGAAGACGGGAGCACACAACACGAACGCCTCAAGCTGTTGGTAACCTCTCAAGACCTGAACTGGTCGGCCGACGGGATTGCTAAAGACGGCTCGTGGGGTTCGTGCTTCATCATCGATTGTATCACAGCACCAAGCACCGCGGACTCGACTCAACCGTCCGTTCCTTCAGCCAAAGGGATCCCGCCACGCGGGTGACCACTGATGGGCTGCTAACTCCGGCGAGACGGTCTTTCCCAGACCGTTATCCCCAGTGACGATGCTTAATCGCTCCGGTGGCCTGAAGCTCAGCTTTCTGATTGGTCATACCGTCTGGCACTTCAAATGATCTCGAAATACCGTTCCAGCTCCCAGTCGGTGACGGCATGCCGATACTGCCTGACCTCCCACTCCCGGGTGGACACGAAGTGATCCACAAAATTCTCGCCCAACAGCTCCTTGGCAATATGGCTTTGCTTCAGCGCCGCCGTCGCTTCCTCCAGCGATCTGGGCAACGGTGGAGCCTTCGCTTCGTAAGCGTTAGCAACTGGTTCGGGAAGCTCCAGTTGATGCTCGATGCCGTAGAGGCCTGACGCCAAGGCGGCCGCAATGGCGACATAGGGATTGATATCGGCGCCCGCCAGGCGATACTCCACATGCACCGATTTCGGCGAGGGGCCGAGTACGGCCCGCAACGCCACAGTCCGGTTGTCGATTCCCCAAGTGGCATTCGTCGGCGCCCACACGCCCGGCACAAGGCGTTTGTAAGAGTTAATGGTCGGGCAGGTCAACGCTGTCAGCTCAGGCATGAGTTGGAGTTGCCCGGCCATGTAATGTTTCATCAGCTTCGACATTCCTGCCAGGTCATCGCTATCATGGAAGAGATTCTTCTTGTGCTCGCTGTCCCAGAGGCTCTGGTGCAGGTGGCCGCCGCAGCCAGGGAGACTGGCATTCCACTTGGCCATGAAAGTGGCGATCAGCCCGTTGCGGGCCGCGATCTGCTTGATCCCCGTCTTGAAGAGCGCCGATTTGTCCGCTGCCCGCAAAACGCCATCGTACTTGAGGGCGGTCTCGTACACTCCCGGACCGGTCTCCGTGTGAAAACCTTCCAGTTCAACGTCGAAAGCGCGCATGGCTTCAATCACGCCGTTCGCCAAGTCCGCAAGAGCCCCCGTACGCAAAACGCTGTACCCGAACATCCCCGGTGAGAGGGCCTTCATGTCACGGTAGTGCTTCTCCCGCACTGAGTGCGAGTCTTCCCTGAAGAAGAAATATTCGTATTCGGTCGAAACCATGGGGTGAAACCCCATCGCCGCGGCCTTGGCGGCGACGCCCTGCAGCAACTGCCGCGGCGAAACCGCGAGCGGCTGGCCGGTACGATCGTAGAAGTCGAGAATGAAAAGGGCGGCGCCCGTTTCCCACGGGATCAACCGAAAGGTGGAAAGATCGATCTTTGCCAAAGCGTCAGGGTATCCGGTGTGCCAGCCGGTCACCCGGACGTTGTCGTAGAGCACGTCCGCGGAGTCCCAGCCGAAGATCACATCGCAGAACCCGAGGCCACCGTCGGCCGCGGAAGAGAACTTTTCCGGGCTGATGTATTTGCCTCGAAGGATTCCATCGATGTCGAAGCCGCCGACTTTGATCTTGGTGATGCTGTGCTGGGCGAGCAGGTCATGGATAGTTTTGAGATTCATCATAGTGGCACGGCCTCGCGCAGGACCTGCTCGCGAAGGTTGGCATCCAAGGCTCTTTCCGTGACCACCTCTACTCGCCAGCGCGGCAACTCCTCAAGGTCAAGAACGAGACCCGCTGGGAACCAGGAGCTTGGCGTGGAGACCACGTCAATGAGAAAGTCCACGTCACTGTCCGCCCGCGCCTCGCCCCTGGCCACAGAGCCGAACACACGCACATTGCCGGCTCCGTGCCTCGAGGCAATCCGCCGAATGTCATCACGCTTGGCTCGAAGTAATTCCTCAACGCCCATACCGTGCCTGTCGTCGCCCTGGCCTGCGGCGCGCCGCCCGAGCCGCCGAAGCATTCCAAATGGCAGCCTGCATCTTAAGGTCTCGGGTAATGGGGGGACGTTGAAATAAAGCGCGGTTCCGGAACACTTCTCGACTCTTCGCCTCTCAACTTTCGACTGGTTTCACGATGTTAGTCAAAGAAAGAGATCGTCCACCGGCATGGTCCAACCGGGCACGGCGGGCTCCGCCTCGGCTATTTCGCCGCGACGGTACACCGTCTGGTGGTCTGGTTCAGTCGCGCGATACACGCTCACGCTTTCCGACCTGAGCACATCGACATCCCACACAACCAGCGTACCGGCGGCGAAGTAATCGCGGCGCTTAGCGGCCATCTCCCGCTCCGCCACGGGCCCGTAGTCCCCTTCACTTCGGACTTCGACCGCAAAAACGGGAGCGCCTTCCAGGAATCTGCCGCCGGTCCGCGGGCCCACGTAAAAAGCGGCATCGGGACTGAAGGACCTGCGATTCGGTAAGTTTACTATGAACCCGACGTTGTCCGTATAGGCTCGGCCTCTCCCAGTACGTCCTGCGTGGCCGTGTAAGGAGATGGCGATTTCGAATGCAGCGCTACTGGGCAGGTCTCCTGTTGGTGACATGAGCCGAAGCTCTCCGTTGACGATCTCGGCTTTGCCGGGAACGCGATAAAGGTCTTCGATAGTTGCTTGGGTCTTGATCGACATCCCGAACCCTCGTGCTGAATCTTAGCACGGAGGCATTAGGTCTAACCGGCGGCCACGTGAATCCCAACAACTTGGTCTAGCTTGTAGCATAGCTCTCGACGGATTCCTCGATGCTCCTCAACGAAAGAGATCGTCGACGGGCATCGTCCAGCCGGGCACGACGGGCTCCGCCTCGGCTATTTCGCCGCGACGGTAGACGGTTGGCTTGTCGGGATCACTGGCCCGATACACCCTCACGAATTCGGACCTGAGCCCGTCCACGTGCCACACGACGAGAGTGCGGGCGGCGAAGTAATCCTGGCGCTTGGCGGCCATTTCCTGTTCTGCGCCTGGGCCGTAATCTTCCTTGCTTCGCACTTCGACCGCAAAAACCGGCGCGCCTTCCAGGAACTCACCGCCTGTACCCGGACCTACATAAAAGGCGGCATCGGGACTGAAGGATCTCCGATTCGGTAAGTTCACCACAAAGCCGACGTTGTCCCCATACGCCCGGCCGGTCCCGGTGCGTTGTGCGTGGGCGTCTAGGGAGATCGCGACTCGCAATGCTGCTCTGCCAGGCAAATGCCCAGTTGGTGACATGAGTCGAAGCTCTCCATTGACGATCTCGGCTTTGCCGTTGTCGGGAACATGATACAGGTCTTCGATGGTCGCTTGGCTCTTGATGGGCATTTTGAGAACCTCCGGCTCAATCTTAACACGCGTCCGGCAGGAAACTCGCCAACGCCTCAGGCGGTGAGATCACTCGGTACACCCCTCCCCCAAAGGGCCGAAGCCCTGCCCGGCGGCAGGCAAGGAGTTTCAAAGTTCTAACAGACTTCCTGTAACTGTGAACTGAACTGTCGACCGTCGACTGTTAACTTTCCTAGCGGGCTGCTCAAAAAGGCGGATTCGGGCCTCGGAGGGGGGGCTTTCAGCCCCGCTGTACCGACGCCCTCGCCCTGTCTTATCGAAATTGTTGGGGCGCGATGTGCGGCGGGGCTGAAGCCCCGCCCTTGCAAAGCGCGTTCCAACAGTTTTTCAGCAGCCTCCTAAGCTAAACTAAAGCGCCACCCACACCGACTTTACCTGGGTGTAGGACTCGAGCGCGTGCATGCCCATTTCGCGTCCGAAGCCGCTTTGCTTGTAGCCGCCGAAGGGCGCAGCGCTATCGAAGCCGTTGTAAGTATTCACCCAGACGACGCCGGCCTTGATGCGGCGCGCCATGCGGTGGGCGAGTTGGATATCCTTGGTCCAGAGGGCCGAGACCAGCCCGTACACGGTCCCGTTAGCAAGCGCAACGGCTTCTTCCTCGTCCTCAAACTTCAGGGTAGCAAGGACCGGACCGAAGATTTCCTCTTGGGCAATTCTCATGTTGGGCTTGACGTCAGCGAACACCGTCGGTTTGACGAAGAATCCCTTGGCCTTTTCGCCGTCTGTATCGCGTTCGCCTCCGCAAAGAAGCTTGGCCCCTTCTTCGACACCCGACTGGATATGGCCCAGGATGCGCTCAAGCTGTGTTTGCGAGATCTGGGGTCCCATCTCCGTCTTCGGGTCGAGCGGATTGCCGACCCGCATCTTGCGCGCCTTGTCCGTCAGACGGTCCAGAAACTGGTCATGGATGTCTTTGTGCAGCATCAATCGGCTGCCCGCCGAGCACACCTCACCCTTGTTGGCGTAAATAGCCCAGAACGCGGCAGGGAGAGCAGCATCAAGATTCGCATCGGGGAAGATGATGTTCGGCGACTTGCCGCC
>DATJKY010000253.1:0-12070 GCA_035490955.1 Terriglobia bacterium
GACTCCGCCGTACAAGACATCAAGCAGTATGTCGATGAGCGGACTCACGACGCCGAAACGCGGCTGCTCCGAGCCTTCGTCGACTACAGCGCCGGTTCTGATGTTCGGCTGCGCAAACTGGAAAGAGAAGCTCACACACTCAACGCGACTACAACCGAGCGCCTGGGCGAGCCGGAGTGCCGCGTGACCGACCTCGATATTCGCATTTTAGACTTAGAACGTAGGAACCACGGCCCGAAATAACCAGGGGCTTACCTTTACTGATCGCACAGCCACGCACTTAGCCATGTTCGAAGGCATCACCGTTGGGCTATTCGAGACGCGCCGGAAGCGCGAATTGAGCGCGATGTTTGCTGCTCGTGGCGCCCAGGTGGTTGCCTGTCCCCTAATCTTCCCCGAATCACACGGGGTGGAAGAACCCGTTCGCGAGTTTATCGAGCAGGCGATCGCGGGAAAATTCGCCGCCGTCATTTTCTACACCGGTATTGGCATTGAGGCCGTGCTGGATGCAGCCCGGCAGTTGAGCAAGTACGAGGCGTTAAAGGACGCGCTCACCCGTATGACGGTGGTCGCCCGTGGCCCCAAAGGTAAAGGTGCTTTGAAGCGCCACAATCTCACGCCCAACTTTCTGGCCGAGCCTCCCACAACTCAAGGGTTGGTTAAGTTGGTCGAGGGGCTTGATATCAAAGGCAAGCGTGTGGCCGTGGCCCTGGCTGGGGACCAGCCCAGTTCAGCCTTGCACGAAGCGGTGAACCGCGGCGGCGGCGAGGCCCTCCAGTTCGCCCCCTACCATTACCGCTTGCCTGAGGACCTGAGCGAAATCGACGCCTTCATCCGTAGAGTGCTCGCCCGGGAAATCAGCCTCTTGGCCTTTACCACGCCGCCGCAGGTGACCATTCTGATGGACGTGGCGGAAAGGCTTGGCTTGGCCCAGGAGCTTGTCCAAGCCCTGAACAGTTCAACGACAGTAGCAGCCGTGGGAACAGTCACGGCCGGCGCGCTGGCTCGCTATGGCGTGAAGGTTTCTGCTCGTCCGCCGGAGGATGATGAGACAATGATGGGGCTGGTGGAGGCTATTGAAGCGTTCTTCCGAAGACGGGTAGCGCACCATTAACTCAATTCGCCGTCGAGCGAAGACTTTCTTCTACTGCGGGTATCGAAAGCGGAAATTCGTTCGACGAATTGACGTTGATGGCGCTCCACCCTACCGCCTACTGCTCGTAGTTCTCGACAAACCCCGCAGGACGCACTTTCGCCTTGTCAGGATCCTGACCAAACTCTCGGAGCGCCCGGCGCTGACGCAAGAGATCCCAACATTGGTCGAGTTCGACCTTCAGCTCAGCCAAACGCCCCCGGTCATCGCCTGTAAGTTCACTCTTCCCATAGAGGCGTTCTTCTTCCTTCACTAAACGATTAATGTGGTTTAACACGGACTGGTCTTGGCTCTCGTTTGCCATATAAGTTTCCTTTTACAACGAGCCTAGCGTTGCTCACGGAGGGCGCCTTCACCTCTACCGCGTGACTGCAGAGGTTAAACCCTACATCTGCCAGATTCACGTTTCTCGTTTACGCCTCGAGACAAACGCGAAACTCCAGCAGTTAGATGCAGGCAACGGTAGGGACGGTTCGACGCGCTACGGCCTTCGGGTGGCTGTCCATTGCCCGTCAGCCCGGCCTTCCACCTTCATGCGTCCTTTGGCGGAAGCACCGTCTATCCACCCGGCAAGTCTTGTGGCTGTATTCCCGGGCGCACCTTGAGGCCAATCCTTAGGCCAATCAGCAGTGAAGGTAAGTTCCAGATAGCCATCGCGCCACGTGCCGGTAATAGGCCGATAGTCGCCCAACGCGCCGGACCACGTGCCTGTCAGTTTGTCGCCATCACGGTTCAATTGCATGGAGCAGTCAAAGGTTCCGGCGTCGCTCGAGTATTTCAAGTCCCAGGTGCCCTTTGCGTCCGAGCCATTCTTTAGCGGCAGCGGCTCCGCGTTGGTGATTCGAACATTCGAAAAATACGCCTCCTCTCGCGGGTAACTCCACAGGGCGACGGCGCCACGCAAATCCTCGCCCTTGAGGTCGTCCACCACGAGGCTTGGCGTTTCCGATCCGTTTAGATAGAGTTTGGCGGAGCGACCCATCACTTCGATCTTCACCTTAGTCCAGCTCTCCGGCTGCAGTTCCGCATAGGCCTCGTAGATGAAAGGCCACTCGCGACGCAGCCTGTACCAGTTGAAGTCCGGCTCAGAGCTGTATTGCACAGAATGGTTCCGCATAGCCTGGTCTTCAGACTGAGAGTTTCCCGGTCGAAGGTAGAAGAGTTCGTAACGCGACACGTCTGGCCGGGCCCGGAAAGCAATACCGATAAAGCCTGGCATTCTCACGCCTGGCGGTATCGTCACCTTCAGTGCGATGTCGGCTTCAATGGTCCCATCCTGGAAGTCGGTGCCCGGCAGGAGCGCAAAGCCATCCTCAGATTCCTTGGTGAGACGGAGCGCCTTGCGGCCCTTGTATTCTATGGCCTCCGCCTTGACGTTCTGCAGGACTACTTCCTTGGTTTCACTGAGCGCGAACGTTTGAACCTTTGGTGCGGCTTGGGCGTAGCTTGCCAAAGCCAGCAGCATTGCAAGAGCCCCTAGAAACAAGCTTCTCGCTCGAGTGAGATAACACATGTTGTGCCGACTCCTGAGTGGTTTGCAGCGGGTTGTCCCCCCTGCCCTCCGGCCACTACTGACCCAGTGACCGCAGGCATGGGCTTGCCGTGCCGTCGTCGACCCTGCCTGCAAGGCCTGCCAGGATGGCAGCGTTACAGACCCTGTTGGAGGCCACGCCGCCACATCCCGATGAGCAAGGTCAGAGCGATACGTATGTTAGCAACAGCGTTGCCACTGGTGGCATCCCTATCGCGCTGAACCGGCAGAATTTCACTAGCACCAGCAGGTGGCAGACGAAGTCGTGGTGTCCCAGTCGTGGGATTCAGTGTCCGTAAGCGGTCACACGACCGGAGGGCAGGAACGCCGGAAAGAAGCGGCGGTGCGTTTAGTGGCGGCCAAGAGGCTGGTCCGTCGCGTCCAGGTCAAATCCGCCGCCGTCGCTGATCGCTGACGGTTCTGGCAGCCTCTGGCGGACTGTCCGGCTTGCGGACAGTCTTGTCGCGAAAAGAGACAAAGCTCGGTCATCCTCAGCCGGTATCTGCCGTAGTCAGCCTCCACCCTGCAATAGGTTAGGGAAGAGCGTCGAGTGGCACGGTAGCTGCCTTCAAACAGGTCTGGAGCGTTCCACGTATGTGACGCCCGTCACAGAAAGAGAGCGCCAGAACTCTGCGGCACAATCCCGGGTTCGCCGTGATCGCCATTCTTTCGCTAGCTTTGGGGATCGGAGCCAACGCCGCTATCTTCAGCTTTGCTTACTTGATCCTGCTGCGGCCCTTGCCCGTCGCTAACGCTTCCGGAGTCATCGTGGTCCAGTCGCAATTCCGTGGCGAAAGCCTGGTTGGACTAGCTCGCTAGCCCGCCACTGTTCTTGAGACTTGCGCCGAAGACTTGAAGCGGGGGGGCTATGGTCTCGGTGACCGAGCGCGCGATCAGAGTCAGGCACCTTCCTTTGCTCCGGTAGAGCTTGCGCGCCTGAGTCTTCGGTTGGAACGCCACTTAATCCGTAACACGCCCTAACTGGTTGAAGAAGCCAGGGAAAGAAACATCCACGCAGTCGCCGCCGCGGATGAGGGTGGTCCCTTGGGCCACCAATCCACCTACGGCGAAGGCCATGGCAATGCGGTGATCACCGTAACTGTCAATTTCCGCGCCGCACAGGGCTTGGCGCCCGGCCACGCGCAGTCCATCCCGAAGCTCTTCGACCTCGGCACCCATGCGTCGCAGGTTCTTGGCGATCGACTCTAACCGGTCGCTCTCTTTCACGCGCAACTCGCCCGCGCCCCGGAAGGAGAGGCCTTTCTCCGTCTGCGTTCCGACCACCGCTAAGACCGGCAGCTCGTCAATCAGGCGAGGAATCAGTGCGGCCGGGATCTCGTCGCCTTCCAGGCGGCTCGATCCGACGCGCACGTCTCCAATCAGCTCTCCGTGGAGCATCTCGACGTTCAACACGCGAATGTCGCCGCCCATGGAAGCCAACACGTCGAGTACTGCTGTCCGGGTGGGGTTCAGGCCGACGTTCTGGATAACCAAGTTCGATTCGGGAACCAGCAGAGCCGCCGCAAGGAAGAACGCCGCCGAGGAAATGTCGCCCGGCACGTGAGTCGTTTTCCCCTCGAGCCGCGCCGGCCCGCGGACCGAAATCGTGTGGCCGTGGCGACCAATCTCAACTCCCATCTGCTCTAGCGCGATTTCGGTGTGATCGCGCGTCGCGACCTGCTCCACAACCTCCGTCTTGCCCTCTCCGTACAAGCCGGCAAACAGGACTGCGGACTTCACCTGGGCGCTTGCAACGGGCAGTTCGTAGCGAATGGGTTGGAGGGCGCCGCCTTCGATTTCGAGCGGTGGCCTGGCCCCCTCGGTGGACTGAATGCGCGCCCCCATGCGCGTGAGTGGATCGATGATGCGCTGCATAGGCCGGCGAGAAAGCGAGGCGTCGCCGCTGAGCACGGAGCGGAAGGCATGGCCGGCCAGGATGCCGGCCAGCATGCGCATCGTCGAGCCCGAATTCCCGGCGTCCAGTACCTCGCGCGGTGGTCGGAGTCCATGCAGGCCGAGGCCCTGGACGGTGACCGCATTGTCTTTGCGCTGGATGTCTACTCCCAACTTACTGAGACATGTCAGGGTGCTCTGGCAATCAGCGCTGGGAGAGAAGAAGTGGATTTCGCTCCGTCCTTCGGCAATCGCGCCCAGCATCGCGTAACGGTGCGAGATGGACTTGTCGCCGGGAAGTTGGACCGAGCCAGTTACACCCTTCGCAGGCTTGATCTTCTTGCTTTTCGCCAGACCGAATAGCCCCATGACGGAAGTCAGGTACTGCCCATTGACCGCTGCCAGATTGACCCTTCGGACTCACAGCGGCAGATAAACCACCCGGCCGTTCCATTCTGCTTGGTCGGTGCATGCGATTACCAGCAGCATTTCTCGAATGCTCTGGGCAACGGGAAAGCGGTCATGCAGAATGAAAACGCCGCCATCCTTTCCCCGGAAGCCAAGCGCTCTAGCGCATAACTCGGCATTGTCGCTCGATCGTGCGTCAAAACGATTCGATTATTTTCGGCGGCCCATGCCAAGACCTGAAGGTCATCCTCTCCGGTAAGACCCACGTCCTGCACGCGGACGATGTCGAGATCCGGTTGACGCAACAGCAAACCCCGCACGATGTCCCCGTTGAAGTTCTCATCGGCGAGCAACCGGAACACAGCTCATCCTCACGGTTGCCGGCGGGCGAGCAGGCGAGCGCGGATTTCACGCAAGTCGCCCTGCTGGCTTTCAATCCCTTTCCGAACCTCTTCCGCCTCCTGCTCGCGTCGAGCTAAGTACGCCTCCACATCACTGCGATGGCGCAAGTAGTAAGCAATGACGGCGTACACGTCAGAAAGCGCCAGGGTGGAGTATCGCTGGACGATTGTTTCCGGGGTGGCGCCATCCTGGAACGCCCGGATGACCAACTCCAGCAAGACGCGCGAATCGCCGACCCGCAGCCCGCCAGCGACATCCTCGCGAAGCGGGGGCGATTCAGCTTGAGCGATGAAACTCATCGTGCAGTCCTCCTGTCCAAGCATCCGTTGCGACTCAACAAGGAAGCCTGCCCGTAATGTGACGACTTGGCTTCCCAAACTTTATTGTACCTTGGAATGCCATCATCCCATGCTGCTCAGCCTGTACCCGCGTTCTATAGCACACTGATTTCAGCTTACCCGTACGTGTATCGTGTCCGGGCCTTTTCGCGGTGGCGCTCGAGTGCCAGTTCAATCAGGCGGTCCACCAGCCGGCTATAAGAAACTCCACTCGCCTCCCAAAGCTTAGGATACATGCTGATGGTGGTAAAGCCGGGGATCGTATTGATCTCATTAACGAGAAAGCTCCCCGTCTTACGGTCGAGCAGCAAATCCACCCGCGCCATTCCTGCGCAATCGACCGCCTGAAAGGCGCGAATCGCTAACTCCTGCACTTGCCTGGCCTGCCGGGCCGTGAGTCTGGCAGGGATGATCAGCTCGGACCCTTCCTTTACATACTTCGCCTCGTAGTCGTAGAACTCATTGACGGGAATCACTTCGCCCGGTACGGAGGCCTCCGGGCGATCGTTGCCCAGCACCGAGCACTCGATTTCGCGCCCGTCCACGCCGGCTTCCACCAGAATCTTGCGATCATACTGCGCGGCCAGGTCCATGGCAGCGCCGAGCTCACGCGCTTTGTGCACCTTGCTGATGCCGACCGAAGAACCCAGATTTGCGGGTTTGACGAAAAGCGGAAAGCGAAGCTTGTTATGAATCGCGCGGCGGACGCGGGCGGTGTCCTCTTGCCACTCACCCCGCAAGAAGAGCAGCCACGGCACCACGGGAAGGCCGGCATCGCGAAAGAGCCGTTTCATCACGTCTTTGTCCATTCCCACGGCGGAGCCCAGCACGCCAGCCCCCACGTAGGGTATGCCCGCCAACTCGAGCAGGCCTTGAACTGTTCCGTCCTCGCCGAACGTACCGTGCAGCACTGGAAAGATTACGTCGATCTCGGGGCCGCGGGCGCCTGATTTGACCAGCGTGGAATTCAGCGGGATCAGCTTGGGCCCGGTAGGATCCACGGAGGCGGTAACGGGCTTGCCGTTTTGCAGCACTCCGGGGAGCAATCGGTCGGCGCTGGAGCCCACGAGCCAGCGGCCCTCACGCGTAATGCCAATCGGCACCACTTCGTACTTGACCGGATCGAGCGCCTGGAGGATGGAAGCGGCGGAGCTGAGCGAGACTTCGTGCTCACCCGAGCGCCCGCCGAAAAGAATGCCTACTCTCAGTTTCTTCTTGCTCGTCATTCCAGAAGTGATGAGCGACAAGGTGACAAATCATCCGGGTAGGGGTAGCGCAGATTTGTTGTCAGTCTACTACTTTTCGGCCCTCCCCGGGAACAGCAGAGCTTCGAGAGGCGAAAACTCTGCGCTACCCGTTCTACACGTTCTTTTCACTTGTCACTGGTCACTGCTCCTAAAGTATCTTCTTCCCCAGGGCGGAGGCGAGCAAGCCTACGCCCAGGACCGCTGTCTTGTTCATGACGTCGATGATTGGATTCACTTCCACGACTTCAATGGAAACCATCTTCTTGCTGTCGGCGATCATCTCCATGGCCAGATGCGCCTCGCGGAAGGTAATGCCGCCAGGGACGGGTGTGCCTACGCCGGGCGCATACTCCGGGTCCACGACGTCCATATCAAAGGAGACGGCAAACCCCGCGGCCTCCCGGCCCGCCAGGTCCATGGCTTTTTCAATGACGGAGCCCATCCCCTGTTCGTCGATGTCACGCATCGTGAAGGTGTTCACCCCCGACTCCTTCACCAACCGGCGCTCGCGCGGGTCAAGGTCCCGTAGACCGATCAGGACACAATTTGTGGGATTTAGCTTGGCATAGCCGAACAAGTTGGTCAATGCTTCCGGCCCATGGCCCAGGGTAGCGGCAAAAGGCATTCCATGAACGTTGCCGCTGGGGCTACTCTCCGGAGTGTTCATGTCTCCGTGGGCGTCAACCCAGATGCAGCCGACGGATTGTTTCTTGTCGTGATGGAACTTCGCTACTCCAGCCAGCGTGCCAATGGCAATCGAATGGTCCCCACCGAGCGAAACGGGAAACAGCCCGTCTTTGAGCGTCTCATACACGCGATGCGCTACTTCCTGGCAGGTCTCGGCAATCTCGTTGAGATACTTAGCGTGCCTGTCGCCGAAATGCTGCTCCTCAGGGATCTTCACGTGGACGTTGCCCGCATCCTCCACTTGGTGCCCCAGGCTCTTGAGCGCGTGATTCAAGCCCGCCGCACGCACCGCTGAAGGTCCCATGTCCACGCCGCGACGCTCCTGTCCAAGATCGAGAGGAACGCCAAGTATCCGAACCTTCATCAAGCCTCCGAAACCTGGGAGCGCGGGCGTCTCGCCCACCGAAAGCAAGCTTCGCGCCCTTCTTTTTCCGGGACTTCAGGGTGCAAGCTTAGCACGAGGCGTCCAGTGAAGGCCAACTCTGACCTTCGCTTGTTTTCGCTAGTACACCGTCCGGTTATAACGGCTTCTCTTGTGATGGGGGAACCATCGAGGGGCACAAGGCGGGAATCCCTGGTGGGTCGTCCGGACTCAAATCTCCTGAAAAGCGTGCCGATCTTCGCGCTGTAACCTATAGACTGCGCGGAAGATACCTGCAATCCTTAATCGGTGTTCGGCATTTAAAGTTCCCGAAAATCGCCCCCTTTTCCGTCGTAAACAACTGATTACAAGGAGGATAACTGGCTTGGGTTTGTTTTGGTCCGAATCCTCGTATCTGCTTGCTACAGTGTAGTTTAGGTTTGTTGGGTTTGTTTCCGAAGTGTGGCTCGCGGCGAAGTCTCTTACCTCCCCTGTTCCCCAAAGCATTACCTCGACGACGAGACATCTCTTTTTGCAACATTCCGCCTTTCGTTCGCCTGCGGCGTCCTTGGGCTGGCCGGGTTTCCTCACCCCCAACCGAGCGACAGCCCGTATGTCATGTTGTCCTGCAAGGAGGTCCTTTCCTCACCCTGGCCTTCCTCGACGAAGGCTTTCTATTCCTCATTTAGTTATGTTAACTCAATATCTAAACTTGTCAACAGAAGATTTTCGTTTAATTCGTCATGTTTCAGGAATGACAAAAAACGCAGGTCACGGTCCTCTACCCTAGGGCTGATGGTTATACACATCTCCTGTTGACACCGGGGTGTGAGCATTCAGCCCCATCGGCCCATCGGCGACGTCGTGTAGCCAATGGCCTCAGCCATGGTATCCTTTATACCCAATTCAAAGGAGGACCGCAGCAGATGACTACTCTGTTTAACTCAGGACAAAAGACCCCCACCGGTCAATCTTCGCCTGCGGAGAGCGGTGTGGAAACATCCACATGGAGCCAGGATTCGTCAAGGCGACGGTTCATGCAGAGAACTGTGGGAGGGGCACTGGCCGGCTTGGCTACGGCGGGCGTGGAGTTTGCCACCCCACGTTCGCTTCTCGCGCAGAGCAACCTCAGCCCTGATGCCGCGGTGGAGGAACTGATGGCTGGCAACCGACGCTTCGCGGCGAACCGTCCGACTGCGCTTGAACAAGACCTTGTGATCATAAGACAAAACACAAAAGAAAAGCAGGAACCATTCGCCGCCGTGCTCTCTTGCGCCGATTCCCGTGTTCCTGTTGAGCTCGTTTTCGATCAGAGTATCGGTCATGTCTTTGTGGCCCGTGTCGCAGGCAACGTTGCCACCTCGGAGATCATCGCGAGTCTCGAATATGGGGCGGCGGTGTTGGGCACGAAGGCGATCCTTGTGCTAGGGCATGGCAGTTGCGGCGCGGTGAAGGCAACAATTGAAGGGAAGGGAGTTCCAGGACAGATCAGCGCGCTCTATCCGCACATCCGGCCTGCAGTAGATCAGGCGGGCTCAAACCTCGAGGCAGCCACCAAGGCAAACGCCAAGATCCAGGCGGCCCTTCTGCGACAAGCCTCCACGGTCATCTCCGGCTTGGTGAAAGAAAGCAAGCTCAAGGTTGTGGCAGGTTATTACGACATCGCGAGTGGTAGCGTTACGCTATTGGAGTAGGTGGACAGGGCGGTAAGCTGCGATGTTGTAGGGGCGGCCCCCCGTGGCCGCCCTCGCCCCATTGACGCTGTCATTCCCAGCGTAGCGAGGAATCTGCTTTTGGTTGTGGCCAGCGGGCTGCGCTGTGTCCTCCGTCCTTCAAGCCTTAACACGGAGGACGCGGAGCGTCTCAGTGACCTCAGTGTTGAGGCTGTTCTCGCGACAGAGGGCACAGAGGCGTTCGGACGGTGCTCGTAGCGGCGGCTTTAGCCCGGCATTCCTGCTAGGCTAGTGGTGCAAAGCAGTAGCCTTCCATGAGTCAGGAACCAGCTTCCATCGAGCAAAAGACGCTCCGACTTAATCTGGACCCATCGCGCTACGGTACCCTGGCGGAGACCGGTGCTGGCCAGGAAGTGGCGCGCTGGTTCTTCCGGGTCGGTGGCGCAGCGGGGACCGTCGCCAAGACGATGAGCGCCTACGACATGAAGGTGAGCGACGCCATTTACGGCCCCAGCTCGCGTTACGTCAGCCGCGAACGCCTCGAGGCGATGCTCGAACACGAGTTCTCGCTGCTCCACAAGCGGCTTGCCTCTAGCCGCGGTGATTCCACCGCTTTCTTCGCCTTCGCCGACACAGCGGCGGCGCGGAGTTTTTCGCGGCCCGAGGACGGCTTAGCCTGGATCGGCATCCGCTTCCAGCATCAGCCCCAGGCGGAGCCGAGCGATATCATCCTGCACGCCCGCCTTTCGGACCAGGAGAGCGTCCTGCAGCAGGAGGCGCTGGGCATCCTTGGGGTGAATCTCATTTACGGGGCGTGTTACCTGCATCAGGAGCCGGAGGCGCTTGTCACGGGGCTTGGTGATCACCTCACGCGAGCCCGTTTTGAGTTGGACCTGGTGGATGTCACGGGTCCGGCTTTCGCGGGCGTGGATAGGCGGGGCTTGAACCTTCACCTCGTCCAGCGGGAACTTTCTCACGCGATCCTCTTTCAAAATGGAGGCCAGCCTTTTGAGCCAGGCTCTGTGCTCTACAAGAAGCCCATAATCGCCATCCGCGGCACATTCCGGCCGATTCTGCGTGTTCATCTCGACATGCTGGCCGCGGCCACAAAACAGTCCCGCGAGCGGAGCGGACCGGCGGCCGACGGGATTGTCATTCTCGCAGAGATCTCCACCCAAAATGTCCTTGATCCGACACCTTACACGCAGGACGACCTGCTGGCGAGGATTGACACGTTATCGGCGCTGGACCTACCGGCGCTCGTCACCGACCTCGCGGAGTTCTACCGGTTGGAAGCTTACTTGAGCCGCTACTCGAAGCGCGCTCTCTCATTCGTTGTTGGCGCCGAGCTCTTGGAGCAGGCATTTCGTGATGAATACTACGAGAATCTGGACGGCGGCGCCTTGGAGGCGCTTGGCCGGCTGTTCAAGCGCTGGGTGCGGGTTGTGGTTTACCCCTCGCGCCGGGCGCACACTGATACGCTCCTAACCGCGGAGAACATCGACGTATCGCCGCGGATGCGCCATCTGCTGCAGTACCTGCTGGAGAGCGGGCAGGTCGAACCGCTGAGCGACTACCGGGAGGAACACCTCAGTGCGTCCGCAGCCAGCGTCCTCGAGGATCTTCAGTCGGGCGGCCGGTCCTGGGAGGCCCAGGTGCCTGAGGCTGTGACAGCCCTCATTAAGGAACGACGACTGTTCGGCTACCCCGGCTGAGTAGGGGCACCCCTGGTGGGTGCCCTCCCCGGTTGTGCCCTCTTGGCTGCCTAAGGGCACCCGCAAGGGGTGCCCCTAGGTCAGCTCGTAGCGGTCTGTCCGTGGGGCTATAACGTAACTAAACCGGTCACCACACTAGCTTGCTCAGCCTAGCTGGTTATGGCTAGCGGCGAAAGAGCCGCTCGTCCCACAGCAGGTCCTCTGGCTCGCTGGCCGTGATTTGGCCAAAGTCGTGATGCTCAGGGTTGATCAACACATTTTGTTCTCGTCCGCGGACCACGAAGCTCGGTACCAGCAGAACACCTGAGCGAAGTCCCTGAAGCCAACGGTCACCAAACTCGCGGCTAGCGATCTGGTCAGGGGCGTCCCACCCGGGAATCGCTTCCGGCCGCACGGTTTCAATCAAAACAGATCCGGGAATGGCGACTTCAATTACAGCGTGTGTTGGTGGCACACGGCCCAAGTTGGCGTGAACCAGGACTTCCAGCAAGGCACCAGCAAAGGTCTCAGCGGCGTAGATCACCGGCCGTCCCGGCGAATTCCAGCGTCCCCCGGTCAGCTTGGCGCCTGCTCCGTCAAAGATGGGATGACGGCGGTCTGCAATCCGAAACGCACGCATCAGTCTGGGATGCCGTAAACGAGGCGATCGAGCAATTCTTCCA
>DATJKY010000254.1:0-7581 GCA_035490955.1 Terriglobia bacterium
CCCTCTCTCGGCTTGAACTGCTGGCCCTGTGGCATGACACGGAACCGGATGTCCCGGAAGGCGAGTCGTACAAACGATTTTCGGGAATGGTCCTTTGTGGCGAAGACGACCTGATCAAAGCATTTCTTCTCCCAGGCCAGCTCGCCAGAAGCAAGCGTGTTAATTAGATTCCATTGTGACCGATTCGGGCGTAGCAATCCTGTGTGTAGAAGAGGGAAAGCAAACGTTCCTTTAGCCTTTGCGCGGGAACTTCTCATCGAGTGCGAGGTTCAGCAGCAACACGTTCAGGCGAGGCTCTCCGAGCAAACCGAGCGTGCGGGCCTCTGTATTTTCCGTAATCAACTGCTGGACCTGCTGCACGCTTATGCCGCGCGCCCGCGCGATGCGCGCCGCCTGGGCCTCGGCTGAAGCAGGACTGATGTGGGGATCGAGGCCGCTGCCCGACGCTGTAACCAGATCAGCCGGAACGGGCCCTGCGTGGTCTGGATTCTCCTTGCGGAACTTGTCGACAGAAGCCCTGACGCGATCGATCAGCTTCTGATTGGTGGGACCGTAATTGGAACCTTGCGAGGCGGTGGCGTCGTATCCGTCATTTCCGGCTGCCGAAGGACGTGGCTGGAAATACTCGGGTTTGGTAAAGTTCTGACCTATCAAGGACGAGCCTACCACCTGGTCGTTGACCATCACCAGGCTGCCGTTAGCCTTGATAGGAAACACCAATTGGCACAAGGCCGTGACCACCCCGGGGTAAACCAAGCCTGTCAGGAGAGTGAAGAAGAGGGTGATGCGAAACGCAGGTGCAATTTGTTTCCACATGGTGTCCCTTCGAAAATTCAGTGGCTAACGGTTAGGTGCGAGTGGCCAGCCACTGACCACTGCCACGGTTCGTTACGCCAGCCTAAGCCAGACCAACAGCTGATCGATGAGCCAGATCCCCGGAAACGGGGCGATGATACCGCCGATACCATAGATCATGAGGTTCCGTCGCAGCAGGGCGGCCGCCCCTTGTGGTCTGTACTTGACACCCCGTAAGGCCAGGGGGACGAGGGCAACGATAATCAGGGCATTGAAGATCACCGCGGCCAGGACGGCGCTCTGAGGTGTGTGGAGGTGCATGATGTTGAGATAGCCCAAGGCCGGGTAAGTGCCCATAAACATGGCTGGAATTATGGCGAAGTACTTGGCTACGTCATTGGCAATCGAGAAGGTTGTCAAAGCACCACGGGTAATGAGCAACTGTTTGCCGATGGCCACGATCTCGAGGAGCTTGGTCGGATTGCTATCGAGGTCCACCATGTTGCCTGCCTCCTTGGCCGCCATGGTACCCGTATTCATAGCTACACCGACGTCCGCCTGCGCCAATGCCGGTGCGTCATTCGTGCCGTCACCCGTCATGGCAACCAGCCGTCCGTGGGTTTGTTCATTCTTGATGTAATCCATCTTGTCTTTGGGCGTTGCCTGGGCCAGAAAATCATCCACCCCGGCTTCCTGGGCGATGGCCGCGGCAGTGAGGGGGTTGTCGCCGGTAATCATCACTGAACGTATCCCCATCGCTCGTAGTTGCCCGAGGCGCTCGCGCATTCCTCCCTTGACGATATCCTTCAGGTGCACAAGCCCTAGCAGCCGAGAACCGTCTGCGACGGCAAGGGGCGTCCCACCCGTGCGGGAGATGCGGTCCGACATCTCGATGAAATTGGGAGGCACCTTTCCGGCGTTCTCCCTCACAAACTTGGTGATAGCATCCGTGGCTCCCTTGCGCAGGCTCCGACCGTCCAGATCGACGCCACTCATCCGGGTATAAGCCGAGAAGGCGATAAAGTGAGCTTGCTGATGGGACATCTCCCGCCCACGCAGGTTGTACTTCTCCTTCGCGAGGACAACGATGGACCGACCCTCGGGGGTTTCGTCCGCCAGACTCGATAACTGCGCAGCATCCGCTAACTCGGACTCCTCTACGCCTTCCACAGGAATAAACTCCACCGCTTGCCGATTGCCCAAGGTAATGGTTCCCGTCTTGTCGAGTAGCAGTGTATTGACGTCGCCCGAAGCTTCAACAGCCTTGCCGCTCATCGCCAGCACGTTGTGTTGCATTACGCGGTCCATGCCGGCAATGCCGATGGCCGAGAGCAGCCCACCAATGGTCGTCGGGATCAGGCAAACCAAAAGCGAGACCAGTACAGCCACCGACGGAACGTGGCCGGTTCCCGCCGAGGTCACGCTATAGCTTGCGAAGGGCTGCAACGTAACCACCGCCAGCAGGAAGATAAGGGTCAGTCCGGCGATGAGAATGTTGAGGGCGATCTCATTGGGAGTTTTCTGTCGCACGGCGCCTTCCACCAGAGCGATCATGCGGTCGAGGAAAGTCTCTCCCGGATTAGAGGTGATCTTGACTTTGATTTGGTCCGACAGGACTTTGGTCCCGCCCGTCACCGCACTGCGGTCCCCACCCGACTCGCGGATCACGGGCGCACTCTCACCTGTGATCACGGACTCGTCGACGGTGGCAATCCCCTCGACCACCTCGCCGTCGCCCGGGATGATGTCCCCGGCCTCACACATCACCATGTCCCCCGCGCGGAGCCTGGAGGCCTGAACGCTCTCGATTCTGTCTTTACCCGCGATACGCTTCGCCATCGAGTCGGTCTTAGTTTTCCGCAGAGTGTCTGCCTGCGCTTTGCCGCGCGCTTCAGCCATGGCTTCGGCGAAGTTGGCGAACACCACCGTGAACCATAGCCAGAGCGCAATTTGCACGGAGAAACCGAGGCCGCTCGCTCCAATAACGATATCCCGCACAACGAATACTGTCGTGATCGCCGCACCCACCTCCACCACGAACATCACGGGGTTCTTCGCGACGGCGAGGGGGTTCAACTTGACAAACGACTCGGTTATCGCTCGCTTAACGATCTCAGAATCGAAGAGGGGGCGGGCGCGCACGAGCTTCTTAGGAAGCAGCGTCGTCTCATCATCAATCGGCATGGGTGGGCTAACGGTCGTTGCCATGAATCAACTCCACATCGGGAATAGCAAAACTGAGAAGAGCTTGCCCTGAACCATGAGAAAGTGCTCCACGATCGGGCCCAGTGAAAGGGCCGGGAAATAAGTCAGAGCGCCCACGATGATTACGGTTCCGATCAGCAGGGCCACAAACAGGGCCCCGCGAGTGGGTAAGGTGCCGCTCGTTTCGGGAATTTTCTTTTTCGCCGCAAGGCTGCCGGCCACCGCCAGCATCGGAATAATGAAGAAGAAGCGACCAATGAGCGTTGCCAGACCCAGGCTCAGGTTGTACCAGGGTGTGTTCCCGCTGAGGCCGGCAAAGGCGCTTCCGTTGTTACCGTTGGTGCTGGTGTAAGCGTAAAGAATCTCGCTGAACCCGTGCGGACCGTTGTTAGTCACATTGGCTGTGGCAGGACCAGGGGGGTTCCAATAACCGTTCTTCTTGAAATTAGCCACGGAACTGACACCCGTGAACACCAGAACGTTAGCGGCCATGATGATCAGGGCCAGCATGCACATCTTCACTTCCTTCTGTTCGATTTTCTTGCCGATATACTCCGGCGTACGGCCCACCATCAGCCCGGCGATGAAGACGGCAACAATGGCAAAGAGCAGCATCCCCTTGAGGCCTGCGCCGACCCCGCCAAAGACGAGTTCGCCGAGCTGGATGTTGAAGAGCGGGACCAGGCCGCCTATGGGAGTGAAGCTGTCGTGCATGCTGTTGACGGCGCCGCAGCTTGCGTCCGTGGTGATCACGGCCCACAGGGCGGAACTGGCGATGCCGAAGCGGACCTCTTTCCCCTCCATGTTGCCGCCCGGCTGCAGCTTACTAGCTTTCGTTTCGAGGCCAAGTTTCGCCAGTTGCGGATTGCCCGCCTGTTCGGCCGGGTAACAGACGAACACAGCGGCCAGGAACAAAACGCTCATGGCCGCAAACAACGCCCACCCCTGTCGTTGATCGCCCACCATTCGGCCAAACTGGTAGGTGAGGCCCGCCGGGATCACGAAGATCATGAGCATCTCAACAAAGTTGGTGAGTGGCGTCGGATTCTCAAAAGGGTGAGCGGAATTGGCGTTGAAAAAGCCGCCTCCGTTCGTACCCACCATCTTGATGGCCTCCTGCGAAGCCACCGGACCTTGCGCAATCGTTTGCGTCGCCCCTTCCACGGTCTTCACAGTGGTGTACGACTTGAGGTTTTGAATCACGCCTTGCGAGCAAAGGAAGAGAGCGCCCAGAAGGGAGAGCGGCAGAAAAAGGTAAAGGGTACAGCGAACCAGGTCTACCCAGAAATTGCCGATGCTGTTCGCCTGCTTGCGGGCAAAGCCACGGATGAGGGCAACTACCGCCGCCACACCCGCGGCCGCCGAGACGAAGTTCTGCACGGTCAGCGCCGCCATCTGGACGAAGTAGCTGAGGGTCGTCTCACCCCCGTAATTCTGCCAGTTGGTGTTGGTGACGAAGCTTGTCGCCGTGTTGAAGGCCAGATCCGGCGTCATTGCCGTTGCGCCGGAGGGCGCTTTCCCCGAGCCGAAATGCATCGGATTCAGGGGGAGGAAGCGCTGTAGCCGCTGAATGAGGTACGCAAAAAGGAAGCTCACCAGGCTGAAGGCAATGAGCGACGCTGCATATTGCGTCCAGCGCTGCTCGGCTTCCTCGCGCACGCCACAGAGGCGATATGTCAGCTTTTCCAGCGGGCGCAGCAGCGGATAAAGGAAGGTGCGCTCGCCCTCGGAAAGCTTCGTTAGGAACACACCCATAGGTTTCGTGACGGCCAGTATCACGAGAAAGTAAACAACGACATTCAGAACACCGATGGAGGTCATGGTCTCCCCTCAGAATCGCTCCGGGCGTAGTAAGGCGTACACAAGATAGCCAAACAGAAACAGGGCCGCTAATCCGGCAATCACGTAATCCATTGCTTGCCTCCTTGGCAAATAAGTTACAAGCGATCACAGGCCTTGGCGAAGGCCCAGCAGCCGACGAAGAACAGCGCGCCAATTAACATGTAAAGTAAATCCAGCATAACTCCTCACTGAAGATAGGCAGACATCACCCGATGACCGTCATGTCTGAGCGTCTCGGCCAGCCTCTGCTCTTTTGTCCTCCACCAACGACGTCGGCCGCCGATTACCACCAATGAATAAGGCTTCAGCATATGTCGAAGCGCCCACTTGGCGTCACGACTGAGAATAATGTCCACGTGGATGTCGATAGGCGACCTCAAAGCCAGTTCACGCAGGCGCTCCTCAAGCCACTCGAGGGCAATCGGCGGCCTTGTTAACTCAAGCCCGTAGGGCACCGTCTGGAGTGCCACGAGGTTGACGCGGGCATCGAGGTTTCGGCCGAGCTGTGCTGCCAAACTGAGGGCAGCAAGCGTGCCGGAGGCGTCAGTGAAAGGGACGATCACTTCCAACTTCGAGCCCTGGTTGACTCCCGCGCCAAGGTGTCGTGTCTCTTGCGAGTGGAGTGGCCCGTTAACCAGCAGCACTTCAACGTCTCTCGTCATGGCCGACCTCACCCCCAACAATAGACGTCAACTCATAAAAAAGTCATAAGGGAGTGCTCAGGATTTCGTAAGCGCTATTGAGGCAGGTTGAGACGGTATCCCACCCAGGGCTCGGTCAACAGGTACCGGGGTTTGGCGGGCTGCGGCTCGATCTTCTTGCGCAGCTGGTTGACAAACACCCGGAGGTACTCCACTTCGTCGCCGTAATCAGGTCCCCACACCGCCTGTAGCAACTCGCGGTGCGCAATCACCTTGTTGGGATGTGTAGCCAAGTAGCGAAGCAGGTCAAACTCTTTTGGCGTGAGGCGCACGTTCCGTCCTCGAACCGTTACCTGGCGGGAGAGAAAGTCTACCTCTACGTCTTTCAAGCTGATTCGCTGCGGAGCCGAATCCTGGGGGAGAGGCGCCCGTCGCAGGGCGGCGCGAATTCGAGCCAGCAGCTCGGGCGTGCCGAAAGGCTTCACGACGTAGTCATCTGCACCCGCGTCCAGCGCCTCAACTATGTCCTTTTCGGCGTTGCGGACGGTGAGCATAATGATGGGGACATCCGGCACTAAGGTTTCACGGCGTATCACGCGGCAGGCGTCCATACCACTCATGCCAGGCAAATTCACATCCAGCAGGATAAGGTCGAATCTCTCGTCGCCCAGCTTCTCCACGGCTTCTTCGCCGCTGCGCGCATCGCTAACCTCGTAGCCAGTCGCACTCAAGGCCGCGCGCATAACGCGCCGGATCTGAGGCTCGTCGTCTATCACCAAAATACGCCCGGCGCTCACGCGCTATCCTCCTGACGTAGGGGCACCCCTTGTGGCTGCCCCGGTTTGTGGATACCCTGTGTTACCCTCGTGCGAAATACGGGCACTCACGAGGGGCATCGCCTCGAGCTTCTACATTTGGATTCACAGAGGGGCCGCAATTGATAACGGCCCTCTCCCAGGGGAGAGGGTACGGCGAAGCCGGGGGTGAGGGGTTGTTTTCTTCGCGCCAAATCAGCGAGTCGCTCACCCACCCGCCGCGACGGGTCCCTCACCTGTTGCCGCGGCGACCGGGGACTGCACTTCGACAGGCTCACGGTTCGACATTGCCGTTCCACAAGCTCACGGCGCTGAGCAGAGTCGAAGGGCTCACCCTCCTTGAGCGAAGCCGAAGGGAGGGCGCTGACCGAAGTCGAAGCGTCGTCAATCGATATTTCGCCGTCAGACCAAAATGTACAAACGCCAGCGGGCACTCACGCGGGTGCCCTTACTTCACATCGAGGGGCAGGGACAGGCTAAACTCCGAGCCTTCTCCTGGCTTGCTCTTCACGGACACATCACCGTCATGGGCGCGCAGAATCTCGCGGGTGATGGCAAGCCCCATGCCTGCGCCGATGGCCTTCCGCTCGGCACCGGGGCCACGGTAGAATCTCTCGAAAATTCTCGCCAAGTGGCGTTCCGGAATGCCCGGGCCGTGGTCGCGAACTGCAATGATAAGAGCGGATTCGGACCTTCGCGCCACGACCGAGAGCGGAGAGCCCGGCGTTGAGTACTTGAAGGCATTGTCGAGCAGTTGTCGGATTGCCAGCTCAATTAATCCCGCGTCCACGTTTACCAGCGGCAAATTCTCTGCCGCCTCCACGGTAATCTGCCTTCCGTTGGCTATCAGCTTCGCCTGCCTCAGAGCCGCAGAGACCAGGTCAGCGACGGAATACAGCTTCCTGTCCAGCTGAATCTTCCCGGCTTCGATGCGAGCCATCTGGGTGACCTCCGTCACCAGCCTGCCCAGCCGATCCGTCTCCTCATCCACAATAGTGACCAGTTCGTGTTGCTCTTCCGGTTTGGGAGCCGGCGTGGACAGCAGGGCACTGGCGGCCGCTTTGATGGAGGTTAGAGGCGTTTTGAACTCGTGAGCGATAGCATCGAGCAGCGTTGATTTTAGTTCTTCACTCTGTCGAGCCGCCTCGGCGCGGCTGGCAGCCTCCTGCCCTCGCACCTTCTCCAAGCAGATTGCCACGAGATTGGCAATCGCTTGAAGGGCCGTGTCCGACAACGAGGACCCGCGCACCGCGAGACTCCCGATAGGTTCGCCGCCCAAACGG
>DATJKY010000255.1:0-5486 GCA_035490955.1 Terriglobia bacterium
GCTGTCACCGCCGACCCCGTGGGTTCAGTCCAAGTGCGGCGACGCATCAAGATGTACAAAGCGCTGCTCGGACCGCACGCCGCGGTGTATGGTGACCATGTGGAATTGACCGAGATCAAATTCGCTAACGCAGACAACGAAATCGATATAGGCAAGGATTTTGCTTCTACGGTGGGGACCGGCGGCGTGGTGGGAACCAAATTCGTCTGGCCTGATCCGGGCCCTCATTTTAAGGCCGTGCTGCTTACCCCTGAAAAGGAAGCCATCTGGAAAAAGTGGACGGACATCTACAACTCCAAAATGCTTTCGCGAGGGACCTTCCTGGATCTTTATGTGACCGGCTACGACGTGCCTGAGGGGTATGCCATCGAAAAGGATGGCAAAATGTATTACGCCTTCTTCGAGCCGGACCCAGACAAGCCTTGGAAAGGCGAGGTGGAGTTGCGCGGCTTGCAGCCGGGCAGTTATCGGGTTACCGACTACGAGAACGGAAAGGATCTGGGTGTGGTCGATAGCCGAAGCCCGAAGCTGGCTGCGGAGTTCACGCACCACCTGATGTTGGAAGCGAACAAGCAATAAGGTTACGATAACGTTGACCCCTGCGGGTGGATAGGGTACGCGGGCATAGAAGTGAGCGTTGGGCGTCGTGCAGGAGGAGCGAGCATCGCTCGCAAGTGGCATTCGTTGTGTATCAGGGCATGCCTTTAGGCGTGCCGCAGGGATGGCCTTTTGCTTCAGGGCTTTAGCCCCTGTAGTCGGACTTCGGCGGCTAAAGCCCTTCTTTTTTCGGTCATGGTTCGGCACGGCTGAAGCCGGCTGAAGCCGTGCCCTGATACGAGGAGCACACGACGTAGGGTGTTGCTTGACCGGCTGTGGAATCCCATGTTAGACCGACGGACCGCCTTAGCGGCTCTGGGAGCTGGACTGCTGGGCCGGCACTGGGGCGCGGCTAATGCAGGGCAGGGTGGTGCCGATGTGAACCCGAGCCTCCTCGAAGGAATCAGCAGCAAATCACGCACCAGGCTCCTGCAGATAGTCAACGAACCTGGCTTCAGCGGGCAAATCCCTCCAGACGACGTGAAGCACCTGGTCGAGACGGAAGGAACAACGATCGATGCCGTACAGGTTCGCCTCCTTCCGCTGGCGCGAACGTATTCCCGTCCGCCTCTTTCGAATTTTCACGTTGGCGCCGTGGTGCGCGGTTCGAGCGGCAGTCTATATCTTGGCGCCAACATTGAGTTTCCCGGGCACTCCTTGGGTCTTGCGGTGCATGCTGAGCAGGCTGCCCTTTCCAACGCCTACATGCATGACGAGCGAGGCGTCGCCGCAATCGCAGTCACCGCAACGCCTTGTGGCCACTGCCGTCAGTTCATGAATGAGCTCGAGCCACAAGGCGAGATTCACGTGCTGGTGGGAACGAACCCAGCTGCCAAGCTTTCGTCCCTCCTGCCCGCGGCATTCGGTCCTAAGGACCTCGGCCTCAAGCACGGCGCTTTTCCCCCAACCCCGGTGGAGCTGACCTTGCCGCAGCGGGCATCTGATGATGTAACGGCAGCGGCTCTCGCGGCAGCCGGGAAGTCCTACGCTCCCTATACGAAGGCGTACTCCGGGATCGCCATCAGCACGAAGGCGGGTCGTATCTACAAAGGCTCCTACATCGAGAACGCCGCCTTCAACCCAAGCCTTTCGCCTTTTCAAGTAGCCCTCGTCGCGCTGATCTTGGCAGGCGAGGACGCTTCCGCGATTTCAACGGTCGTCCTGGTTGAAGTTGAAGGCGCGGTGATTAGCCAGAAGAGCGTTACGGATGCCGCTTTGAGCGCAGTCGCATCCGCCGCCAGGCTGCGGAGTGTGACTGCGACGAAGGGGTAGCGCAGAGTTTCGCTTTTGGAAACTCTGCCGGCGCTTTCTTTGAGAGAACAACCGCAGAGTTTGAAAAACAAACTCTGCGCTACCCGGCGGCGCGGTCAGGTCTCTTTCCGCTTGCTTGACACGGGTTTTTCCGAGACCGGGTACTGCAGAAGCGAAAACTACGGCCCTTAGCCGACCAGGGTCTTCGAGTTATGGAGCGATGGATTTCCTTCCTCGGCATGCTGGTGATTTTGGGAACGGCCGGTCTGCTTTCCAAGAATCGCCGCGCTATCAGATGGCGGGTGGTCGCCTGGGGTGTGGGGCTGCAACTTGCCATCGCGGTCTTTGTGCTTCGGACCAATGTTGGCTACAACATCCTCGACAGGGCCTCGAGGGGGGCGGTATGGTTGCTCGACTTCTCCTTTCAAGGCTCGGAGTTCGTTTTCGGCACTCTGGGCGATCCCAAAGGTAGTTTGCACCTCATCTTCGCCTTCCAGGTGTTACCCCTCATCATTTACATTGCCTGCCTTTCGGCAATCCTTTACTACCTGGGCGTATTGCCGGCGTTGGTGAAATTGACAGGGAGATTGATGTCGTGGCTGATGGGCACAAGCGGCGCCGAGTCACTGGAAGTGGCGGGCAGCATCCTTATAGGCCAGACCGAGGCCCCGCTGCTGATCCGGCCTTATCTTTCGGAGCTGACGGAGTCTGAACTGATGACCGTGATGACGGCAGGAATGGCACACATTTCCGGAGCGGTGCTGGGTGCCTACATTCTGTTCGGCGCCGAGGCGCGCCATCTGCTCACGGCCGTGGTGATGACAGCCCCCGGCACTATCCTGATCTCAAAGATGCTGATGCCGGAAGTCGACAAGCCTAAGACTGCAGGAGACGCCAAGATAAGCCTTGAGAAGCGTTACATCAACCTTCTCGACGCCGCTTCGCACGGCGTGGGCGACGGCCTGTTCCTGGCTCTCAACGTCGGCGCGATGCTGATTGCTTTTTACGCCCTCATTTATTTGGGAAACGGCTTTTTGGGCCTTTTCCACACCCATGTGACGCTGCAACAGATCCTTGGGTTTGTGCTGGCGCCCGTGGCCTGGCTGCTGGGCGTTCCCTGGCAAGATGCCACAACTGTCGGCAACCTGATGGGAACAAAACTGGTGCTGAATGAGTTCGTGGCCTTTACTATGCTCGGCCCGCTGAAAGGACACATCACCGCGCGATCCTTCGCCATTGCCACCTACGCGCTGTGCGGTTTCGCAAACTTCTCTTCCATCGGCATTCAGATCGGCGGCATCGGATCTCTGGCGCCAAATCGCAAGAAGGATCTGGCCCGGCTCGGCTTCCGTGCCTTGTTGGCCGGCACGCTCGCAAACTACATGTCGGCGGCAATTGCCGGCCTGCTACTTGCGTGAAATCCAAAACCCAAAGTCGGGTGGTCCAAAATTGCCCGGGTTACTCTGAGGCCGCGAAGGCGGCAAGGTACATCCGCGCTCGGTCAGACATTGCACCGCGCGTGGGCATCATTCTTGGATCGGGATTGGGAGGGGTAGTCGATTGCCTACACCGAGCCAAAAGAATTCCCTACCCGTCCATTCCGCATTTCCCGCGCGCGACTGTCCTGGGGCACGCCGGGGAACTGCACCTGGCATACTGGGAGAAAGTCCCCGTAGCCGTACTGGCGGGACGCATGCACCTTTACGAAGGCTATTCGCCGGCACAGATTGTGCTGCCGGTGCGTGCCTTGGCCCTCGCCGGGGTAAAGATGCTACTGGTCACCTGCGCGGCGGGCGGGATTGCAGCGCAGGCCACACCGGGTGCGCTGATGGTTTTCTCCGACCACATCAATTTTCAAAGCATGAGCCCGCTGGTAGGGCCCGAGGACCCGCGGCTGGGCCTGCGCTTTATCGATATGAGCCAAGCGTACGATCCGCAACTTCGGCGTGCCGTGCTCAAAGCTGCCCGGAAGCAGCGCATTCGCTGCTTCGAGGGAGTCTATGCCGGTGTTTTGGGACCTAGCTTCGAAACCCCGGCCGAGATTCGCGCTCTCCAGCGCCTGGGCGCAGATGCCGTGGGCATGTCTACGATCCCGGAGGTCATCGCCGCACGCCAGTTGGGCGTGCGGGTGATGGCGGTGGCATCGATCACCAACCGCGCAGCCGGACTCAGCCGCCAACCGCTGAGTCACGAGGAGGTGTTGGAAGCTGGCAAGCAAGTTGCCGGCGATTTGATTCGACTGTTTGATGCTGTGATCGAACCGACGGAGTGACTGAGCAAGCGAGCGACGTAAATCCGGTCGAAAAAGTTGTCTGGTTGGTGGCCTTTCAAACGTCTTGCCAATGGAAAATGGGAGTGGAGCCCAGTGATCATCTCTTCCGGCGCGAAGCGGGGCGCATGGTCGCCACGTTGACGCGCGTCTTTGGAGTCCACAACCTCGCGCTGGCCGAAGACGTGGTGCAAGACGCCTTCTGCCGCGCTCTCGAGGTGTGGAAGTTCCGGGGCGTGCCGGAGAATCCCTCGGCGTGGTTGATCACCACCGCAAAGAACCGTGCTCTCGACGTCCTCCGGCGTGAGCGCACGGCGCGCACTTTTGCACCCGAACTCGGGCGGCTGCTCGAAAGTGAGTGGACGCTTGTGCCGGTGGTCGAGGAGCTCTTTGCGTCGAAAGCGATCGAAGACGATCAGCTACGCATGATGTTTTCCTGCTGCCATCCCCGCCTTGCGGAAGAGGCTCAGGTCGCACTCGTGCTCCACATTCTCTGCGGCTTCAGCGTGAGCGAGGTTGCGAGCGCGTTTGTCAGCAGCCCCGCGGCGATGGAGAAACGTATCTCTCGAGCAAAGAAGGTTCTCGCAGGTTCAAAGAAGCTGTTCGACATCGCAGACTCAAGGGACTTCGCCGCGCGGCTACCCGCTGTTCACCGAGCGCTTTACCTGCTCTTCAGCGAAGGCTACCACGGTGCGTCATCCGAGTCGGCGGTACGCGCCAACCTCTGCGAAGAAGCGATGCGTCTCGCTGCGCTGCTCCGTGAGCACCCTCTAGCCTCGACTCCAGCGGCGTACGCACTTTCTGCGCTCATGTGCCTCCATGCCGCGAGGCTGCCGGCCCGCCTTGACCCGTCGGGCGACTTGCTCTCGTTCTCCGACCAGGATCGCTCGCGATGGGATGCAAATCTCGTGGCCGAAGGACAGAGGCTGCTGGATCTTTCGGCCTCCGGTCCCGAGCTTACCGAATATCACGTGGAGGCCGCGATCGCCTGGGTTCACGCAACCGCACATCGCGCTGAGGATACAGATTGGGGAATGATCGTTTCACTCTATGACAAGCTGATGGCTATTCGCTCTTCGCCAGTCGTGGCACTGAACCGGGCCATTGCCGTCGCGCAGCGCGAAGGTCCCGAGCGTGGGCTTGAAGAGCTTCGTGCCATCGCGAACTCGGATCGCCTCTCGAGTTACCCTTTCTACCACGCCGCGCTCGGCGAGTTTGAGTTTCGGAGTGGTAGGCACGAGACGGCGCGCGAGCACTTCCGAGCAGCGCTCGCTCTCGCGCGCAACCCAATGGAGCGCCGATTCCTCGACCAGCGCGTCAGCGCGTGCAAACGAGACGAAAGGAAGCTCTAAATCAACGAATCGTCCGC
>DATJKY010000256.1:0-13843 GCA_035490955.1 Terriglobia bacterium
CGCGCCGTACTGGCTCCAAGCCTCCAAGTACAGCTCCTGGGTGCGCTCGATCAGCCGCTCGCGGCTAAAATTTTCCATAACCCATCTCCGCCCGGCCTCGCCCATGGCACTGCGAAGCTCCGAGTCACCAAGCAGCCGGCAGATAGCTTGGGCCAGGCTCGTTGAGTCACCGGGGGGCACTAGCAGTCCAGTCTTGCCGTCCAGCACTACTTCCGGCGTACCGTCTACCGCCGTGGCAACCATCGGACGCCCGCTGGCGAGCGACTCGATCGCCCCTGCCGGAAGTCCCTCGAAGAATGAAGGCAGCACGCTTATGTCGGCAAGGGCTAACCACTCGCGGACGTCCGCTTGAAAACCAACGAAACGCACGGCGCCCTCGAGACCCAACTCCTCGACGCGGCGTTCAAGCTCCGGACGCAGACTTCCCTCGCTTAAACACACCAGTCTCACGCGTGGAAACTGCGCCCGGACGAGCGGCATGGCTTCGATTAGAACGCGGTGTCCCTTCTGCGGCTCGATGCGAGCGGCAACCAGCAGCACCGGGTCATTTGGCCCGAATCCGAGCCTTTCTCTCTGTTGCGGCGAGGCGCGCAGATTTGGGTCGAACCGTCGAAGGTCCGAGCCAGGCACAATGACCGTGATTTTCCTTGCCGGCAACCCCTTCTGTTCGGCCAGATATCGAGCGTTCACCTGCGAAACCGCAATGTAGCGGTCAACGAAGCAGTCGACCACGCGATCAACGAAAAACCGTCCCTTGATCCAGCCCTTCCGCCAGGACTCCCGCAGGTGCGGGGTCTCGATGATTACCGGAACGCGGCAGAGCCATCCAATCGGCGAAGCCACGAGGCTGCTTTGGAACATATGTGCATGCAGAATGCTAACCCTACGCCTCCGGAGGAGACGGGCGAACTCACAGGCCGTACTCACCTTCTCGGGAATTCCAAGGAACAGAGGCACTACTTCTACATCGGGTGGTATGTCCGGCTCGAGCTTGCGAGCGAGTTCCGGCGGGCAGACGAGCGACGGCTGGAACAGGCGGCGATCGAGTCCGGAAAGAAGGGTTAAGATATGATCCTCTACGCCACCACGGGCGCGGGTGTTCGTGAAGTACATTACCGGAATGGCCTGAGTGCTCATAACTCGGTTGAGTCAACCGCTTCGCCCATCACACCATAGACGTCGGCAATGGTCCGGACGGCACTTGAGGGCCGGCGATTACTCAGGAAAATCGCGTCCGAATAAGGATCATCTGGATGGTAGCCATGCATTCCTGCCGGTACCCATCCAGGGCCATTGAAATCACTCTTTGCAATCAGCCAACCCGGATGAAGCAGGAAGATCGCCTCGCCGTAGCGGCGGTCAGCGAAGAAAAGGCCAAGCTCACGCAGTTCCTCGTCGGCAAGCACCCGTCCACACTTCAGGCTGTCAAGCATCTTCACGATCTGGGTCCGAGCACGATCCGAAAAAAACCAGAAGCGGGCCATTGTTGAGTCATAGACCACGAGGTAATCTTCCGGCAGCTTCAGACCCAGCTCGGCAACATCTCTAACCAAGTCGTATTGCCCACGCACGGGGGTCATGCCATGGTCAGAAGTGACGGTGAAGGTCGCGTCGGGATCAATCAGGCGGGCGGCCTGGAAAAGCTGCCGCAACCTGCCAGCATACAAATTCAGCCTTTGCTCGAGGGGGGCGGGGTTTGTCCACTGGTTGTGCAGTAGAAGGTCCATCTCACACAGGTAAACGAAAAAAAACCGGGCGTCGCTTTCTTTCACGTCCCGCAGCGCTCGCGCCAGAATCTCCTCGTCACTCCATTGGTGATAAGTGTAAACGCGGTGGGGAATGCCTTTTTCCAAGAGCAGATCGAAAACGGACTTTGCCCCCGCGATTCCTCCCGGGCTGTAAATGTTGCGGCGCTCAATGAAGTTAAACCAGGGCAGGAGCCGTGGGCTCACGCAGCACTCGAAGTTCCGTCCCATACCCAGGGCATGCCTTCCCATTTCCTTTAAAAGCTTTCGCGTCACGCGGTGGTCCAGGAAGCGGCCGGGCAGGAAGCGGAAGTAACGCAGCCAGCGAAACGGCGATCCGTCGGGGTCGTAGTAAAAGAGATTCCAATGACCATTCTCCGCCGGGGAACGGCCGGTGAGGATGGCCGGAATGGCGCCCGAGCTGAAGCCTAGTACGGTGCGCAGGGGCTGGCGATAAGCCAGCAGATCGGAAAGGAACTCCCGCCCCTCGAGGAACTTCCATCCCAGGGCATCGATCAGCACAAAGATGTCGAGTCGGCGACTGTGACCGGAGCGCGAAGGCACCAGCAGCTCTCTTTCCATTGTGAACTTCATGTTGTACCGCCGGCCCTCCAGCCGCCAGCTCTCTCCCTGCCGTCACGATCGCGGCGTTACGGAATGGAGCGAACAATACGGGGGCCCAACCAATTTGCCACACCCAGCGGCAGGCGTTTCCACACTTCGGTCGCCCAGCGGTACCGGGGGTTCTCTTTGCGGACTTCCGGCAAAGGGACTCCCGGCGCCAGCCAGTAGTACCAGTGCAGCGGTTGTTCGTGCTTTGTCCACTGGCGTTTAAAGTCGTAACTGCTGCTGCCGGGCGTGGAGCGGCCAAGGTCCATCCAACGGTAGCCGCTTCGGACCGCCCACTCGAGCATCTTCCACTCCAGCCACATGGCGGAATACCTCTTGCGGGAATCCGGCAGCGAGGCGGACCATGGTACCTCCAGCCGGTCGCGAAACCCGATGAGAAAGGCGCCGGCCGCAACCCGTTTCCCTTCCCAGGCGCTCAGGATGCGAACCCCGTCGGGAACGCTGCGGCAAATATTCTCAAACCATTCGCGGGGGTATACAGGTGTTCCTAGGTGTCGCATGTTAGAGGCAAAGATGGGATAGAAGTCCCCCACGGCTTCCAAACCTCCCACGCGCAGCTCAAAACCTTGTTTCTCCGAGTGCCGGATGCGATTGCGCAGCTTTCCCGGCAAGCTCCCCAGCAGCTCTTCCACGCCAGAGGGAAGCGGCAGACCCATGCCCACCTTGCTGTTCTCGGAGCGCCATCCCAACTCGCAATCGCGACCCTGGCGCAACTCGATGTGCCGCACCCCTAACTCCCTGCCCAGGTGCTCCGCCTCAGCCAGGAGGCTAGTCCTCGCCTCGTCGGTATCCGCCAGCACTCCACCATGAGAAAAGAAAGGCACGGAAACCATGAAATGCCCAAACAACCGGCTGCGGATCTCGACGAGTGGCAAAACACCCCGAATCGTCCCGTCCGTCACCGCGGCTAGGTAGTGTCCCGCGTGACCAAAAGTTTCCTCGATCACTCGCTTCCATATCCACCGGTGATAGTTCCCGGCGTCGCGACAGGCCTCCACGTACGCATCCCAAAGTGCCGGATCCTTGCAGACCTCGACTTTCATACCCGCTTTATTTCCACCCCGAGATCCGAGCTACCTGGCGTCCTGGCCGTGCCCGGCCTTGTGGCCGGGACCGGGCTTAGGCCAGCCACGCGGTTCAAGTCATTAGCAATGAAGTTCTGAAACGTTGTCATCGGGAACCGGCGGAGCAAACGCCTGATCTTCGCTTCGGTCGTTCTGAGATTGACGTACGACTTGAATCTCCTCCCAAGACTCATGGGCAAGCGAGGGTGGGAGGGATCGACCTCGCGGGGGTGGATGTAGAACACCACCGGTCGCCTTTCCGCCAACACCCGCGAAGTCATCGCCTCAATCAAGGAAAGCGGGAAGAGTCTGAGGTAACCTCCGCCAAAAAAGCAAATGGGCATGCTCAGAATCTTCGCCACCGTGATCGGGAATTCGATCAAGGCCCCGGAAGGGCTGCCTACAAAAAAAGGCGCGAGTTGATCTGTTCTCAGCCCTCCATGACCTCGCTTCGCAGGGAATACCGAAGAGTCATAACCGTACTCCGCCTCGATGAGAGCGTCAAAGAACCAGGGAGTTTCTTCCACCACCGAAAAGCCTGCCGACCGGTATCCGACAACTCGACGCCCGACAATGTCTTCGAGAACCTTCCTGGACTCGATTGCGTCTGCGAGGAATTCGCTCCGCGTCATCTCGTAAACCAACCTGTGCAAACACCCGTGCGAAGCTATTTCGTGCCCTCTCTTGTCGGCTTCTTTGACCAGGTGAGCAAATCGGCGCGCAACCCAGCCGAGAAAAAAGCAGGTCACCTGCACGTCCCTTTCACTGAAGAGGTCCAGAAGCCTAAGGAAGCCCTGCTCGACTCGGGAGGGCAGCAAATCCCACTGCGCGGGACGTGGAGCGGAGGGCAAGTCCAGAACGTGAAACCAGTCTTCAACGTCGACGGAAAAGATGCACGTCATCATGCTGTGGCGCGGCGGCGGAGAAGCCATAACCCCGTTCTTACGTTCCCTCCTCCCGTCCTCGAGACAGTGTGGGGACCTCCCACACCGCGAAGCGCCGCCCCAAACAGGTATCCACGACGCCGACGAAAGCTGCCACGCTGCCCAGCATCACAAAAAAGGGAACAGAGAATGCTTGACCGGCCTTCCGGCCCTTGAGAGCCAGCACCCACCCCACCATCGCAAAACTGTAGAAGACGAGCTCGAGTGTGAGGACCAGCGCGAAAGGCTGGCCTGCCAACGCAGCGCTCGAGATCAGCACGAGAACGAGGGGAATGAGCGTCAGCCAGCGAAGGAATTTACGACTCACCAACTGCCAGCCGCGCCGGCCTCGGAGTGTACCGCGAAACTTCCACATAGCCAGCAGCCCCTGTCCGCAGATTCTGCGCCTCCGCGCGAACTCCTCCTGGGGCGAGCTTGTCTCCTTCTCGAAGACCCTGGCCGCCGGCTCATGCAGAACCCAATAGCCGGCATCGCCGATGCGCATCGGCAGCTCCAGATCGTTTGCCAGCTCAGGAAACACCGGTTGGAACAGCGACCGCCGAATGCAGAAAATCGCCCCGTCGCACACCAGCACAGAACCGAGCTGGCTCTCCAGTTGACTTATCGTCGTCTCGTAGCCGAGGTAGAGGCGGTCACCACTCTCAATCGGCAAGTCGACGTCCGGCTGCGTGCTCGTCATGCCCGTCACGCAACCCACCCTCTCATCGGCGAAATGGCGTACCATCCGCTGGAGGCAATGAGCCGGAATATGCGCGTTGGCGTCGGTGAAGAAGAGCACCTCTCCCTGGGCCATTTGTGCCAGCCGGTTGAGGGCCACACCCTTGCCGCTCCGCCGCTCCATCCGAACCACCTTCAGCCGCGGGTCTTTGATAGCTTGCAGAATTTCCTCGGTGCGATCTTCGGAAGCGTCGGAGGCGATGAGCAGTTCCAGTCGGTCCCTCGCGTAGTCCCAAGCGAGTGTCTCTGTAACCTTCCAGCCGATATCCTTCTCTTCGTTGCGCGCGGAGATCAGCACCGATACGGTGGGCAGGAAGTCGTCCTTGATGATCGGATGAACCCGCTGTATTTTCCCAAGCAACGCCAGGATCAGGGGGTAGGCAACATAGACATAGCCGATCCACAGAACACCGATCCAGAAGAGAGCGGTCATCAGCGCCCTCCACGGCCCAGCAAGAGGATCTTAATGGTTTTGAACACAATCAGTAGATCCAGGCCGACCGACATATTCTTGATGTAAAACAGGTCGTACGCGAGTTTCTCGACGTTGTCTTCAACGGTGGCACAATACTCCCGATTGACTTGTGCCCAGCCCGTTGCCCCTGGCCTCACGCTCCAACGCTGAGCGTAAAAGGGGATTTTCTCGGCATATTCCCGCTCCTGATTAGGCACGAAGGGGCGTGGTCCGACGAAGTACATATCGCCCCGCAGGACGTTCCAAAGTTGCGGGAGTTCGTCCAGGCGGCTGCGGCGCAGCCAGCGGCCCACCCGCGTGATTCTGTTATCGTTTTCTTGAACTGGTCTGTAAATCCCGTCGGCATCCGCACCATGCACCATCGATCTGAACTTGTTCAGGGTGAAGATGGTACTCCTGAGTCCCAGACGCTGCTGGCGGAACAGGACTGGGCCCTTGGAGTCCAGACGGATGGCCGCTGCAATGACGGCCATGAGCGGCAGGGCCAGGAGCAGTCCCACGCTTGAAAAAATGATCGAGGTCGCGCGCTTGTAAACAAGCATAGCCCGTGACACTCGGAAGCCCCGCGAGAAGAGCAGCCAGCTCAACCTCAGTGATTCCAGGGGCACCTTCCCCGTTAGGGTCTCGTACATTTCAGCCCCATCCCGAATCAAGACTCCCTGGCTCTTGAGGCGCAAAAGCAGTTCAACCGGAAGCGCGCCCCGACGCTCGCTCATGGCAATCACGATCTGATCCACACGCTCTCCCCCGACTACTGCCTCCAAGTCCGCCACTCCGCCGAGTCTCCGAAGTCCATTCCCAGCGATGGCGGAATCAGCTCTGCCTACATAGCCGACAAGCCGTACTCCCCACTCGGGCCGGTGCTCCATCTCCGGAACCAAAGCCTCGGCAAGAGGGCCTACACCGAGAACGACGGCGCGGCTTGCAAGCCGCGAAGAGCGGTTCAGAAGCACAAATAACTTTCGCCATGCGGCGAGGGAGATTCCTATCAGTAGTATTCCCGGTATGAACAAGCCGGTGTCCAGCCGGACCTTGGGGAGGAGATAGTACACGATTGCCATAATCAGACAAGCAGCACCCAGCACCTGCACGATCCGTGTGAGCACCTCCCGAGGGTTGGAAAAAATAAACGAGTCATACAAATCGTAGTAGTACAGGCAGAGCAAACAGACTGCCGAAGCCAAAGCGATCTTGTAGATCCCACCTTCGTAACTGAGCTTCAGGGACGAGTCAGGCCCAAACCGAATCAGTGCCGCGACCATGAACGAGACACAAATAATCAGGGCCTCCCCACAGAGGAGGATCAAGGTGCGCACCGGATAGTAAACGTTAAAGAAACGGACCAATGCCAGCTACCCCTGCTTCTTGTTCTTGCTATCTCTTCCGTTACTACTGTAATAGTACGCGCTGTAAGACGCCGCCGGTGCCACCCGATTGAGCACCACGCCTACCAGGTGTTTGTCACGAAACTGCTGGCAGCCTTTCTGCGCAATGTCGTAAGGGGTTTCACCCGCCTTTACAACCATGATCACACCGTCGCTAATCTCGGCCAACAGGCTGGCGTCCGTCAATGGCACCGAGGGCGGAGAGTCCAGGATGATCCAATCGAAAAGCGGAGCCAGGCGCTGGATGAGAGGCTTGAGACGTCCGCATGCGATCAGTTCCGCAGGGTTGGATGCCGTCTTGCCCCCGCCAATGAAAACCAACCCCTCCTGAGCTCCGCGCTGGAGAACGGAGAACATGTCCGCTTCACCCCGCAAGTACTCGGAAACGCCCGGATCAAGCGACGCTCCCAGCATAGTGTGCATTCGGGAGAGGCGAAGATCGGTGTCGATCAACAAAACGCGCCGACCGCGCTGCTGCACGATGGCTCGCGCAAGGTTAACGGCCACAAAGGTCTTGCCCTCACCAGCCATCGCACTGGCAACGAGCACCGTTTGCAGGGGCTGATTCGACCGTTCCCGGATTTGATAGAGCCGGGAGCGCAAGCTGCGAAACTCCTCTGTGCCCAGAGTTCGGTCCTGGGATTCAGCAAAAAGCACCGACCCGGGATCTGGGTTCCAGGTTGATCGCGGACACCCGGCCTCCAAGGCCTGGAGAGTCAAGACGTCGGACCCCGCTCGGATCGCGGGTTCGCCCATCACCGCCGTGGTAGCGGCCGAGCCCTCGGCAGTCTCATCTGCGGATGGCATGGACTCCGCTTGCTCTGTGGCTTGCACGACCGTCGCCCTTTCCTCCCGTGCTTTTTTCAGCGCTTCGTGAATTCGGCTCATAACTTCCCCTCATAAACAGTGATTTATCACTCTGGCCGGCGCAACCGGTCCATGAGAGTAGCGAGGTTCTGAAGTGTTTCCACCACACGCAGGCTCTCGCCGCTCGTCAACAATGCCGGCGGAGCCACGGGCTCGACCTCGTGCAGCTCAAACTCGCGGGCCACGGTTTCGATGGTCTCAGCGGGCACCGGCCGCTGCTGATCCGCAAAGGCGCTGATTAAGGCATGCTCACAAAGCAGATTAATCACGCGCGGGATCCCACGTGAGTACTTGTGGAGGGTCTCGACAGCTTCCGGCGTGAAAACCGGCAGGCCATCGGCGCCCGCGATGCTGAGCCGCCGGTTGATGTAACCATGGACTTCCGGCAGGGTCAGCGGAAGCGTCTTGCAACGCAGGGTGATGCGCTGCCGGAGCTGGCGAAGTTCGGGCCGCTTCAGCTTAAGCTCAAGCTCAGGCTGACCCGACAGGACGATCTGGAGCAGCTTCTCGGTGGCGGTTTCAAGGTTAGTGAGGAGTCTGATCTCTTCCAGCAGTTGCAAGGAGAGATTCTGCGCCTCGTCGATGATCAGCACCGCCGTCTCGCCCGCACGGTACCGTTCTAACAGCCAATGGTTGAGCCGCATCAACACCTGGCTTTTCAGCCGCGATTCGCAGGTGAGGCCGAAATCGGCCATCACGAAATCGAAGAACTGGGTTACGTTGAGACGGGAGTTGAAGAGGAAGGCGGTGGGCATTGCTTCGCGGTGCAGCCATTCCAACAGCTTGTTGACCAAAGTCGTCTTACCAGTTCCCACCTCGCCGCTCAGCAAGATGAACCCCTTGCGGTTCTGAATACCATAGGTGAGAACGGACAGGGCTTCCTGCGTGTGCTCGGTCAGGAAAAGATACCGAGGATCGGGGTTTACATTGAACGGGCTTTCCCGCAAACCGAAGAACTTCTTATACATAGAGAGGTTAGTCTAGACCTGCGCCCACCTGCTGCGGCGCGACCTCCTGCTTCCTTCCGCGCTTGAAAATCCGCGGCTTCCTACCGTTTTTTCTCTCGATGGAAGGCACCAGCGCCAGAGTCTCCAAGTCGAGATACAACTCGATGTCCCTCTCGTCGCGAATCGCTTTATCACGCAGTTCCTGAACCAAGATGATAGCGAGGCCGATCAGCAATCCGGCCCCGAGTCCTCCCAGGGCAAATTGCCACCAGATGGGGAAGGACGGGTCCTGGGGCAGGTTGGCCGAGTCCAGCACCTGGAACTGTTCGCCTTCCTGACGGCGCTCCAAATCCGTAGACATCTGCGATTCGTCGGTCTTGGCCAGCAGACCGTTATAGAACTGCAATGCCGTCTGGTAATCGCGCGTGATGTCTTTGAATTGCTGTTCCACGGCGGGGCTAATCTGAAGGCGCCCTTGATAGGAGTTAATCTCATGCTGGATGCGCTCCTGATCGGCACTCTTTTGGCGGATGCGCTCGTCCTGTTCGCGGATCACCGCGCGCAACTGCTGGACCGAGACTGGCTCAACGCCAGCCTCGGATGGCTTGGCTTGAGCCGCCTTGTCTTCCGGCTTGTCTTTGTGGACGGCCTGCTCTTCAATCTCCTTCTGCAGTTGGGCGATATCGGCCTTCGTCTTTATCACGTCAGGGTGATCGTCGGTATAGTGCGCCTCGAGCGCAACCAGATAATCCTTCAACTTGGTCAGTTGCTGCTGCAGCGTCTGATTCTGAGAATCGCTGGCGCCTCCCTGAGCGGCCTTCCACGCCGCCAGTTGCTGGTTGAGCATCGATTCCGCGTAAATCTTTTCCTGGTGGGCGCGGTTGAGATCTTCGGTCACGCTGGCGAGTTGCGTGTTGAGCGAGCCGAGCACCTGCAGGTTCGTCTGCTGCTCGTCGGGAAGCACGCCGATATTGCGGCGTTTGAAGTCCGCCAGTTTCGCGTCCGCCTCGTCGAGCTTGGCTTTGGCTTCCTCCAACTGAGTGTGGAGAAATGTCGTGGTCCCCTGGGCCCGTTGTTCCCGCTGGTGGAGGTTCTCCTCCATGAACATGGAAGTGAGGTCGCTGCACACTTGTTGGGCCAACCGCGGACTTTCGCCGGTGAAGGAGATGATGAATCCCGGAACCGTCTCATTCTTACCGCCAGGTTTCTTGGACCCGGTGCCTGGAGTGGCCGGATTGGCGAAATCGACCGAAGTCACCGAGATGGCTTTGCGCATCTCGTCGATTACATCTTCCATCGGGACTCCGCGACGCAGCTCGTTCCGATAGAGGCCGTAACGCTCGATGATCGGCTGCAAGCGCGTGCGGCTCAGGATCTGCTCCTCCATGGTCGCCAGACGGCCGACCAGATCGCTGGTGACGACCGACTTGACGAAACTCTCCGGGACCTTCGGTTGTTCGATCAGAATCAAGCTTTCTGATGTATAGTCCGGCGTGAGGAAGAGGGTAACAAGAAAAGCCAGTACCGGCCCCACAAAGGCTGGAATGACCAGCGCCCACAACCGTCGGCGAAGAATCGCCATGTAGTCGTCAAAACCGAGCTCGCGTTGTCCTAGCATATCCAAACCTCGTTGCTTGTCACCGCTGGCCAAGAGCGGGTCAAAATCAGATTCCAATCGGCCGGAAGGTGTAGCTAAGAGTGAAACCGAAGATGTTGTTCAGCACGCTCTGTCCCGTGTGCCCCCCAAGGGTGAAGGGTTGATTTGAATTCTGAGTCTGAAAAGTGTAGAAGCCGGTCACCCTGGCCTGCCGACCCAGGGTTCTTGTTACGCTACACGTACCGTTCCAGTAGTTGTACGTTTGAGTTGGCGCTGCAGAACCGGGCCGCTGGAGGGCCGAATTGAAGTAGTAGCCGAAACCCAGGTTCCCGGACCATTTAGTTGAGAGCTGGCGACTTATGCTCGCGTAGATAGCGTTGGTGCTCGCTCCGTTCAGCGCGCCTGACCCACCCGAGACACCCTTGTAATAGTTTACGCCAAGCTGCGTTCTCGGCCAATGATAGGTCAGCGAGGCTCCGCCGTATCCGGAAGTTGATGTCTGCGTATGGCCAGGGACAGTGATGGCATAAAACTCCGGACCACCAAACACTTGAAGGGCCAGCCGGTTCGTGACTCGGCGGCCGTAGCTGAAACCAACAGCCTCGGAATTGACGTCCTCAGAAGTCCCCCTGTAGTGGTACAACACGATCGAGCAATACACAGCAATGGTATCCCGGGCGGTCAGATTACGGTTGTAACCGGCCTGACCAATCACGCTGTCGAAGGTGGCATAGCCTTGCTGGCTGGAGTCCAGGAGTTGAAAACCGCCTGCCAGGGTGACAGATGACCGCGCATCCGGCTTGTATTCCAACTGCGCAAGTGCGACATTGCTGTAACCGGACGAATTCGTCAAAATACCGCGCTGGGGAACGAATCCAGTGTTAAGGCCTGGAAGAGTTCCAATGCCGTTAAGACTCAGAGCTCCGCCATAGGCAAAGCCGCCCAAGCCACCGTAGAGACTCGGCAGGTAACTGAACCGGTCGGTCAGCGTGAAAACGGCGCGCCGGAAGGAGAGCGAGTCGGAGAAGCCAAACACCTGGTAGGTTGAGTTGAGCTGCGAGTCAGTCTCATAGAGGAAGGCGCCCCCCTGGTAAGCCAGGTTAAAGTGATTGCGCCGACCCACGCTGTCCAAGGCTATGTTGCCTCCCAGAAGCGCGACGGCTCCGAATCCTGGTTGACCTCCCGGTTCAAATTGGGCGTTACTCTGGGCCGTCTGTGACACCAGGAATCCAGGCGACACGTAGCTGCGCTCTCCAGCCAGTGATCCGAGACCCAGACTCTCGATACCCGATAGCGGGCGGGTGTCTGGAGTCATGGTCCCCGGGGCAGGCGAGTTGGCCTGTTCATAACCCTGATCCTGCTGCGCCCACGCTGACAAAGCACACATCAGTGCTATCAGAATTGTCTTCCAGCATCGTTGGGGTATCGTCATTGCCATGACCCTTAGGGGACCACTATCGTGTCACCAGGCTTCAAAGTGATATTTTGTTGGATGTTAACTCCCCTTACGACCTCCCGGTAGTTAAAGGGGTATTTCACCTGCTGGCCGTTCTCGGTGCGCAGCACATAGACACCCTTTTGATTGGCGTACTGCGTAAAGCCGCCGGCGCTGGAGATGGCTTGTAGTACGGTCATGGCGGGCAGCAATGGTAATACGCCGGCCCTGGGCACTTCACCAAGGATATAAATCTTCTGGCTGTTGACCGTGGTTACGATCACCGTGACTTGCGGGTTAGCGATGAATTTCTTAAGCTTCTCGGCAATCACCGACGCCAAGTCCGTCGCCGTGAGCCCGGCGGCTTGCACGTCGTTCAGCAAGGGCAGCGAGATTTTCCCATCCGGCCGCACGGGTACGGTGCGCGTAATTTCGGTTTCTTTCCACACGTCAATCGACAGTACATCGTCCGGGGCAATAACGTAGGCGGCGTCGACGGGATTCGCCGACGGCGTCCCTCCGGTCGCGTCCGTTCGGCTCGGCGCCGGATTGTTCTGCTTCGGTTTGTCCTTTGCCCAGGCGGGAATCGTGAGGGCTACCAGCAGCAATAGCGTCTTGACCAAACCTATTCGATTCCTCATTGAGTCCTCTCCTTGGCTAATCCGCAGAATCGCTCAGCCCGATCTGTTCAGCTTGTAGAGCAACCCTTTGTAGCTGATTTGGAGTTCGATCTCTGCCGTAGAACATGCCATCGCGGCCGCTAGACACTCAAGCAGCCTTGCCTGGCAGGTGCAGGGCAAATTGGTGGATCTCGTCCAGCAACACTGTTGTGCCTGCCTCCCGTTCCCTCCCCTTTGGCGGCAAAACGCGTCAAAATCTCCAGCCCTTAGCGCCGGACAACCAGACCCTCCACAACTGGCCGTGTCGGCGAGGCGATGGCTTCCTTGCCTACGCCGGGCTCAACGGACCACTAGAAGCGGTATATCGGTTGACGCGATTTCCGCCATGAGACTGGACGCCCCGCATAGCAGGGCTCTCCCATTCTATCAAAAGTCGGTCGCGTCACTATGGCTAACGGCGGCTTTGGCCACCTCGACGTCCATGCGTCAGATATCTTCGCCGTCAAGAGCCGCACCTCGTAAATCTCGCCTCCCCTAAGAGCAGCCCTACCGGAAGTGTGGCGTCCCTCCCCTGGGCGCGACTGCCGCCAATTAGGCGGGGTTATGTTCTGTTGCACCTATTTAATTTACTTCCGCATGCAAGAAGTATAAAACCTTCTCAGCATAGCAAGCAACGGATGGTAGCCAGAAAAATTACGACGAAAGGGCAGCTCTCTTCCACCTTAGCCAAGACTTGGGGCACCGTCGCCTTGAGCCTGGGGTGAGATAGACGATTACCGCCCCATTAAAAGTACCTCGTGTTAAATATGTTGTCAAGACGATTTATTAATAGCGGGTTCCCGTTAGCGCGTCACAGGTGAGCTACGGCTTGGCGGGGGACTGCGTCGCGGACTGCAATTCACCGACGATCGTGCCGACGGAGATCACTGCCTTGATGCGCAGAGGCAGGCGCTGCGGGTCGTCGGAAAACCAGATCAGCATCCGGCCTTTGCGTTTGTACAGCCCGCCGAACACTGTCGGTTCAACCCGGAAGGCAAAACGGCGGCCCATGGGCGTTTGAATCTCTTCACGCGCCTGAACCAAGCCCGTGACCTCGGAGGTCTCGTTGCCGTCGTTCACCTGGACCAGGATTTGCTGACCTACTTGCATAGGCTGGGCCCGCAGATAGTAAAAGGCGGTTACGAGATCGGCGACGCAGCCCGGCGTCTCAGTCTCAACGTGCTTGGGTGGATCGCCTGGCCTGGCGAGGTCGCGCTCGTCAAAGATGGCGAGTTTTCGCTGGCTGTCGAAGACAATCCGCGTTTCCTTGTGACGCCGACCTTCTTGGATACTTTTCGAGATTCGCAGCGAGCACATGTTGGTCGGATCAAAGACGGAGTGAAACTCATCATGAACCTGGTAAAGGAGGGAGACAAAT
>DATJKY010000257.1:0-6951 GCA_035490955.1 Terriglobia bacterium
AGGGACAAAAATCATCCCGCAGAGGTGGCCGAGACCTTCCAGTCTTTATTGAGTCGGTCGAAAGCGCTTCCGGTGTATCTGCCCGACCTGGATCGCTACTTGCTTGATTACCCGGCCGTAAAATTGAGCAGCATCGAATCGCAGTTCTACTGGGAAAAGGTGAATTTCGGACTTAAGCCCACTCTTCGGATCCTCCAAGGAATTGTCTATCGCGGAACGCGCGCCACCGAACCGGCATACGCCGTCGCTGTGAAGCAGCTCTACTCGAGCCACTATTTCGAAACTGCCCTGGATCTAACCGTCTGCGTCAAAGGCGCGGACAAGCCAAGCCAGCGTGGCTTTTACCTGATTACTCTGAAGGGATCAAAACAGGCAGGCCTCACTGGGTTGAAGGGAGGAATTGTGCGAAACGTCGCCGTGGACAAGACCCGCTCCTCCCTTGAGCGAACGCTTGCGGCGATCAAGACGAAATTGGAGGCCCAAACAGGCTCACTTTGAGTAGAATTCACGTCGTCACCGCTCGCACGGCCTTAGTCGGAGCGGCGACTTATGGGCTAGGAAGCCTCAAGGATCGGCGCCGCGATTAGAGTGTCGAAAGCTTTGACAGTTTCGACAGTTATCTAAAGGCAGTTGACAGCGGCGGCGCGTCACCATTTACTTGTTGCAGGTCAACTTCCCCCCGGTCAGACACTTCCGGTCAATTTCGCGACACTTGGGACTCTGGCAACGCGCGTGCTCTCACGCGAGCGGTTGAGTGTCGGGACGATGTCGCAGAGGTCCAAAGATTGCGATTTGATGTAAGCAGAGCAGCAGCAGAGGAAAGGATGATCAGGCTGGCATTCTAGTCTAGGACGCTGATGGAAAAGTGTTGTGGCGCGTTCCGGAAGGGCGGGGCTTTAGCCCCGCCGCTAAGGCGCGTCACAACATTTTCAACAACTCGCGGTTAGGCCGTCGGGACGGCGGGGCTGAAGCCCCGCCCTTCCGCGACTGAATAGCATCCTTCAGCAACCTCTAGGTCCTACAGGTTTCGAGCCCGCGTGCGGCATTGGCGCGGGCTTGAGGAGCAACGTCAACCCAAACACGGTCGATTGACCACGGTCGATTGACCAGACAAAAGGAGAACTCGATGCAAAAAAGGCTGTATTCGTTTTTTGCTTGCGCGGTGGCGGCGAGTTTCATTCTCGCCAATTCACCCAGGGGCCTCGCGCAAGATCAGAAACTCAAACTGCAGGGGATCGTCGCCGGTCGTTCCGGAGAGGATCTTACACTGCGCACTGACAGCGGAGACAAGAAGGTAACCCTTATCGACGGCACGAAAGTCGGATCGGTGAAGGCTCCGCTCAAGCTGAGGAGAGGGCACGAGGGCGCGGCAGCTCTGGTGCCGGGCCTTCGAGTTGAAGTCGAAGGTCATGACAATGGCCAGGGCCAAGTGATTGCTGACGATATCAAATTCACGGGCGACGACCTCAAGACCGCCTACGCCATTCAATCCGGGCTGGCGCCGACTGACCAAAAGCTCGAAGCAACCGGCAAGCAGGTGGAGGCGAACACACAGGATATCGTGGACAACAAGCAACAGATCCAGAGTAACCAGCAACAGATCATGGCGAACGGGCAACAGATCCAGTCTACCCAAAAGCAGGTGGAGGGCGTCGAGGCCGATACGGCGGCTTTGGGCAAACGCTTCGATGATCTCTCCGACTATGATGTGAAGGGCGAGACGACGGTCTATTTCGGCATTAACAGCGCGAGTCTTTCCGATAAGGCCAAGAGTGACCTGAGCGACCTGGCTGCGAGTGCCTCCAATGTGAAGGGCTATCTGATCCAGGTGGCCGGCTATGCGGATTCGTCCGGAAGCGCAGCGTGGAATGAACAACTGAGTGATCGCCGGGCCCAGGCAGTGGTCAATTATCTCCGGCAGGAGTGCAACGTTCAGCTCTCCCGCGTCCTGGCGCCGGCGCCTATGGGTGTGTCTCAACCTGCCGCCTCGAACGACACTGCGAAGGGCCGGCAGGAGAACCGCAGGGTGGAAGTGAAGATCCTCGTCAACCGCGGCATGTCGGAAGGCTACACCTCGACAGCCGCCCTTCAGTAATCGAAAGGAGTTCACTCTTGAAGAATACGGTTGCGCTGCTTGTGATTGGGGTCGTACTGGGGACGCGATGCCCGAAACTTATTTGGTCTCAGGAGACGGTCCCAACACAGAAGGAGGGGATCGCAACCGCTTGCCATGGTATGCAACTCCTGATGGACGGCGACATCGATGGAGCTATCCAGGTCTTCCGCCAGGTCGAACAGGCCGATCCAGAATCGCCGCTGGGTTACGTTCTCGAGGCTGACGCGAACTGGTGGAAGATTTATTTGACCGAAGGCAATCTCACTGACCCCGATGTGTTCGAGGCTCTCTCCGAAAAGGTCACACCTTACGACGCGGAGTTCCTGCGCCTTAATAACCTTGCGATCCAGAAGGCGCAAGCTCAAATACACAACCATCAGGACCAGGCTCGGGCTTACCTTTACCAGGGACTCGCTTATGCGCTCGAGGCGCGCCTGGAGGCCCTGAGGGACCATGCCCTCGCCACGGCCCGGGCGGGCAAGCAGATGCGTAGCCTCTCGAACGCGGCCCTCAAACTGGATCCTACTCTTTACGACGCCGACCTGGGAGTCGGCATCTACAACTACTTCGAAGCCACGTTGCCCACCTACGTGAAGATGTTGCGATTCCTGATCCACCTTCCCGGCGGCAGTCGTGAAGTCGGCCTGCAGCAACTTCAGACGGCGGCAGAAAAAGGTGAAGTTACAAAGGGAGAGGCGCAGTTTCACCTGGCGAAGAACTTCTCACGCAACAACGAGCAGCAATATGCGAGGTCGCTCGAAATCTTCCAGGCCATGGTACGAGAGTACCCTGATAATCCGCTCTGGAAGTTGCTGGTGGGAGGCGTGGAAATTCGAATGGGCCAGACCCAGGAGGGCGAGGCCTTATACCGCGAAGTTGTGAAGGACACGGAAGAACCTAAGTCGGAAGTGTGGAAGCCTCTCCACGAGCAAGCCCAGAAAGCTTTGGACCGGCGATCCGGACACTGAAGGAATAGGCCGATGGGTGCGCCCTTTCGGGCACACTGTGGAGTTTCTCATCAGGGCTTCTGTCCCCGCTTGCGGGATACCCATGTCCACCCAGGCCGGTTGGCCTGGGCTTTGCTAGGCCGCCCCGTTGGGACTGAAGGCGTTCAGGCTCGCGGCCCGGCGAACGCATCGCTAGTAGACCGATTCCGAAATAACATGGCAATAGGGCTAGCGCAGACCTTTTAGGTCAGCGATCCCGTATCACGCAAGCAAAAAGCGCAGGGTCGAAAATGCTAGGTAAAAATTTCGCTGTACTGAAAATAAAAAACTTAGCATTTTCATGACGTTTCGCGGGCCGCAGACCCTAAGTGACAGACGTGAACGTCCGCCAGCCGGACTGCATTGGGTCAACTCACTGCAACGTTGATTTGGAATCGGTCTACTAGCCTCTGCCATTTGCCAGCACCGGAGCCAATGCCTGACCGGTGTAAGACTTCTTATTCCGCGCCACTTCTTCCGGGCTGCCCTGGGCGACAATGCGGCCGCCCGCGTCTCCGCCTTCAGGGCCGAGATCGATGATCCAATCCGCCTGTTTGGCAACATCGAGATGGTGTTCGATGATGATGACGGTGTTACCCAAATCCGTCAAACGGTGCAGTACCCGCAGCAGTTGCTTGACGTCGTCGAAGTGGAGGCCGGTGGTGGGCTCGTCGAGGATATAGAGCGTGCGCCCCGTCTGGCGGCGGCTAAGCTCGCGCGCCAGCTTGATACGCTGCGCCTCGCCGCCCGAAAGTGTCGTCGCGGACTGGCCAAGGTGGATGTAGCCCAGACCCACGTCCGCCAGGGTCTGAAGCTTCTGTTTGATCGGCGGGATATTTTCCAGCACAGGCAGAGCGTCCTCGACCGTTGTGTCTAGAACGTCAGCAATGGAATAGCCCTTGTACTTCACCGCCAGGGTCTCGGAGTTGTAGCGGCGGCCGCGGCAGACCTCGCAAGTGACGAAGACGTCGGGAAGGAAGTTCATCTCGATGCGCCGTAGGCCGTCGCCCAGGCAGGCCTCGCAGCGACCGCCCTTGACATTGAAGCTGAATCGACCGGCGCGGTACCCGCGTTCACGGGATTCAGGCAACATTGTGAAGAGCTCTCGAATAGGTGTGAACAGGCCCGTGTAAGTGGCGGGATTCGAGCGCGGCGTGCGCCCGATAGGCGACTGGTCGATGACGATGACTTTGTCGAGGTGTTCAGCGCCCTGGAGGGTGCGGTGCAACCCGGGCTGCTCGAGAGCGCGATAAAGCTTTCGTGCCATAGCCCGGTGCAGGATATCGTTCACCAACGTCGACTTGCCCGAGCCCGAGACTCCGGTGACCACGGTCAGCACCCCGAGGGGAAAGCGCACGTCGATATTCTTCAGGTTATTGGCCCGAGCGCCGAGCACGGAAAGGTACTTGCCGTTGGGGAGGCGCCGCTTCTCGGGGATGTGGATGCCGAGGCGGCCGGACAGATACTGGCCAGTGAGCGAATCGGGAGCAGCAGCCACTTGTCCGGGAGAGCCGCTGGTAACAAGGTATCCGCCGTTCTTGCCGGCGCCCGGCCCGAGGTCGATGACGTAATTGGCCCGGCGGATGGTCTCCTCGTCGTGCTCCACCACCAGTACCGTGTTGCCTAGGTTGCGCAAGTGCTCGAGCGTCTCGAGCAGTCGGTGGTTATCACGGGGGTGCAGCCCAATGCTCGGTTCGTCGAGCACGTAGAGTACACCCCGCAGCTTGGAACCGATCTGCGTGGCCAGCCGGATGCGCTGGCTCTCGCCGCTGGAGAGCGAGGCCGCAGAACGGTCAAGGCTCAAATAGCCGAGACCGACAGCCAGCAGAAACTCAAGCCGATCGGAGATTTCGTTCAGAATGCGCCGCGCCAGGATTTCTTCCCGTGGCGTCAGCTTGATTGGGCTGAGGACCTCCTTGGCGCGGCTGATGGGCAGGGCGGTGAAATCCGCAATCGACAGGTTGGCAATCTTCACCGCCAGACTCTCAGCCCGCAGGCGCTTGCCCTGGCACTTGTAGCACGGCGCCGCCGACATGTACTGCGCATACCACTCGCGATAGCTTTCTGAGGTGCTTTCGCCGTACCAGCGGTCGAGCACGGGGATGATGCCGGGAAACACCGACTGGGCGCGCGGGTTGGCGGGATTGCTGCCGAAGAGGACCAGGTTCTGAATCTTGCGGGGAAAACGGTCAAAGGGTGTCTTCAGGTCGAAGCCGTAATGTTCGGCGGCGCGAGCGAGGCCACGGCGCACCAGATCGGAGCCGGACCCAGGTCCCAGGCCTCCGGCGAGCAGCGGCCGCGACCAGTCGACGATCACTTTGGCGGGATCAAAGGAATACTGGCTGCCCAGACCCTTGCAGACCTCACAGGCGCCATAGACGCTGTTGAATGAGAACGACCGCGGCTCGAGGACGGGAACATTAGTGCCGCAGTTCGTACAGGCAAATTCCCGCGAGTAGAAATACTCCGCGCCGTTGACCACCGCTACCTGGACGATACCTTTAGTGAGCTTCATGGCAGTCTCAATAGAAGCTGCCAGCCGGCTTTCGACGTGCGGCTTGAGCAGTAACCGGTCGATGACGACTTCGATCGAGTGGTTGCGGCGCCGGTCGAGCTTCACCTCCTCGTCGAGCTGGCGCAGTTGGCCGTCGACACGGGCGCGCAAAAAGCCCTGCAGCGTCAATTGCTCGAAAAGCTTCTTGAACTCGCCTTTGCGGCCGCGCACCATGGGCGCCAGGATCATAACGCGCTCGGCGTCTCCGCTGCCGCCGTTTGACTGCAATCCACTGAGGCGCTCCATGACAGAGGCCACAATCTGGTCGGTGGTCTGCCGCGAGATCGGGCGTCCGCACTGATGACAGTAAGGAGTACCGATGGAGGCGTAGAGCAGGCGAAGGTAGTCGTAAATTTCTGTGATAGTCCCCACGGTGGAGCGCGGGCTGCGGCTGGTCGTCTTCTGCTCGATGGAAATGGCGGGGCTCAGGCCCTCGACAGAATCCACGTCGGGCCGCTCCATCTGGTCAAGGAACTGGCGAGCGTAGGCGGAGAGCGTCTGTACATAGCGACGCTGTCCCTCCGCGTAGATGATATCGAAGGCGAGGCTGGACTTGCCCGAACCGGAGAGCCCCGTGACCACCGTCAAAGTGCCGCGGGGAATCTCCACATTGATGTTCTTCAGGTTGTGTTGACGGGCGCCCCGAACGGTAATGCGGTCGATCATCGTCTTCTGACCCTACGGCCGGCTATCCGACACTAAGCCACTCTCTCATGCTAGATGAGGCTTACAAATCGAGTCAAGCATCACGTAGTGGATCAGTTCGATGTAGAGCGGCTTTACGCCGCCACGTGGCGAAGTAGACTCGCCGCTACCGGAGCAATCTGACCACTACCAAGCATCATTACCCCTGGTTGGGTGGGGCGGGTTCGGGCATGTATCTGTGGAAGTCGCCTGGCGGATGGGTATGTTCAAACTGAATGGTCGTATGGCTGATGCTGAACTCCTCTCGCAGCACTTCGCGAATGCGCTGAGCGATGCGCTCGCTTTCGGAGGTGGGCATATCCAGAATCTGGACGTGGCAGGAGAGCGCGGTGGAGCTTGATCCCAGGCTCCAAATGTGGACGTCGTGGACTTCGCGCACACCGGGAACGGCCAGCATCATATTGGCAACACTTTCCAGGCTCATCCCCTTGGGAGCCGCTTCGAGCAGAATGTTAGCGGACTCTACGATTATGCCGAGGGTGCTCCAAAGGATCATGCCACCGATAAGAAAGGCAAGCAGGGGGTCGATAAGGCGCTGGCCTGTCAGGCGGATGAGCCAGCCGCCGCCGATGATGGCGATGTTGGAGAAC
>DATJKY010000258.1:0-3574 GCA_035490955.1 Terriglobia bacterium
CCAGCGTAAGGAAGCCCGGGACGAGCAACTTTACTAGTCTCGTCATCTCTTTCTCCATCTTGGCGCGGCTCCCGCCCTCATCGGGGCCATTCGTCCTCACAAGACTAAGTTCCAGCCCGGCCACTATCTATAGAACCGCAGTCACATTTACAGAGGTTTCGGGAAACCTTGTTACCTAGTACGTTCGTACTACACGCGGGAATCAGGCCGATCCGATCGCGGCGATAGGCACCCTGCTTGACTCTTCCAGGGGGACCGGGCACCAGGATTCGGGCGCATCGACTAGACGAAAACTGGTGCCAGCTGGCGGCTGCCGACTATCGTGCAGTCCGCGTTCGGGATCAAGTCCACTGTGGAGCCGTGGGTCGTGGCCGGATCTACACGGGGCGATATGCAACAACGGGACAGGGTGCCCGGCGGGAATCCGCGCTCTGCTGGAGTATTTTTTCCCCGACACGGCGCTCGACGGCAACGGTGAGGCCGTGCATCCGGAAAGCAATCACACCCACTGAGGATTTTTCGTAGCGAGCTCTCACGGAACGCGATCACGTGATCGAGGCGCTCGAGACGAGTGGATCCGATCACCGCTCTAAATAGGCTCGCTGCCAACGGGAGAGACAGATCCACAAGAGGCGGTCACCTGAGGTTAATTTCAGGTGTTTTGCAAGCGGACCTCTGAAGCACGCGGATTTAGTGGCGCAGGGCCAGATTCTCGAGCTCCACGGCAGCACGCGAACGTAGGATCGAAGGCAAGACAGCAAGGAGTGTCGTAAGAAAAACACGCATCAGCGAGAATCAGGAAGCAAGGATAAGTCACATCCGCTCAGACTTTTCGAGATTTTCGGGAGCCACAGTGCGGAGACCCGAAATGTCCCGAGGTGTTCAAGCGGCAACTAGAGAAAGCCAAAATCGAGTGGAGGCGCAGGCACCCCAAAGCACAGTGAAGAAACGACACCGAAGAACACCAAAGGCGCGTGTACGGCTCTAACCCCCGCAATATGCGTTTTTCTTGTCGCTTAGCAGTGATTCAGACGTGCGACGCGGGTCGATTAGCTGAACGAAGAATCTGCTTGGCGTATCGAGACTTTCGGTGCTCACTTAGTGCGAATTGCCCCTCTACGTTCGACGCCGCTGCGCATTTCTACCGCGGAAATACCATGAGCTTCGCCCTGCCAGCCGCAATGCCGGCAGAAAGCTTGGTATGTCTCGGTCCTAATCTGATCCTCACGAGGTTCAACTGCACAGGATTCTTCAGCGAATGCTTCATTTCTTCGGCAACTGACACATCGAAAGACGACAAGACGCCAGTAGCTCTTTGCCTCCGTCATAAGGGAACTCTCCACGCGGCACGGTAGCGCTAGATACATCATTCTATCTATGCAATTTGTTGAGAATAGAGCGGCCGTACTGCACCGTTGGTACGCTCAACAACCTATGCCGAACGGCTTTGTGATGGAATCGAAGGGGATGCGGCCTTAACTGCCGGGCGGATTGACGGGTCAAGCGAGGAATTTCAATTGCCAAAGCGTTGAATGACGCCTGTCCATGGCGAATTACTGAATTGGACTGCCAAAATTAGCTGTTTTTTCGGCTTTTGATAGCAGGCCTGGATGCGCGATCGCGTCATCCTTTTCCTTACGCGCCACTTTATTCTGCCCTCAATTGGACGGAAGTTGGACGGAAAAATGAGGTGTGGACGTCGAAAGCGTTCGAGGCTTGGGCATGCGCGGCTGCTTCATTCTGCGTGCAAGTACTCGTGTATAAGCTGGATCGCGGTGGCGCCCTCTCCCACGGCAGATGCGACGCGCTTGACGGAGCGGTAGCGTGCGTCGCCAGCAGCGAACACTCCCGGCATGCTCGTCTCCAAGAAAAAAGGCTCGCGTTCGAGTCTCCACCCGCTGGGTGGATGACCTGAACGGAGTAAGTCGCGACCGGTCAAAATGTATCCCTTGGCATCCATTTCGATGGTGCCCGCGAGCCACTGAGTATGGGGCGTGCCCCCAACGAGAACGAACAACCCGGCGGCGCACAATTTCTCGCGCGTACCGTCAACGCGTTCCACAGTGACCGCCTCTAGGCGTCTGTCACCATGGCCGTCGACCACCCAAGTCCCGAGTCGCACTTCGACGTTGGGAAGCGCGTCGATCTCGCGAACGAGGTAGTCGGACATACTTGCAGCAAGAGACTGGCCGCGCACGACCATCGTGACACGCGCAGCGAATCGAGCCAGATGTATAGCCGCCTGTCCCGCCGAGTTGCCAGCACCCACGATAAGGACCTGTTCGCCTGTGCAACTTGGAGCCTCGCTCGTAGCAGCGCCGTAAAAAACACCAACTCCGGCGAAACGCTCGAGGCTAGGCACGTCTAAGCGGCGGTAGGCCACGCCAGTTGCGATAACAACTGTTCGACTTTCTATCTCAGCACCGTCAGAAAGGGTCGCGATGAGGCAAGTCCCATTTGCGCGTATGCTGGTGGCTGCCTTGGTGAAGACGACAGACACACCGAACCGCTGTAACTGCTCAAACGCTCTATGCGCAAGCTCCCCTCCGCTAATGCCTCGTGGAAAGCCGAGGTAGTTCTCAATGCGGGAACTCGTTCCAGCCTGGCCACCAATGGTCTCGGGGTCAAGCAGGACTGTGCGCAGACCTTCGGACCCGGCGTAGACCGAGGCGGCCAGCCCAGCTGGGCCCGCCCCCACGATGGCCACGTCGTAGAGCCCAGGTTGCGGCGTGGTCCGCACGCCTAGCGCCGCCGCTACCTGCTCGTTGGTTGGGTCGACGAGCACGGCGCCGTAGTAATAGCAGAGCACGGGTAAATGTGACCCGTCCACGCCAGCCTGGGCAAGTATCCGCCGGCCCTCTTCCGACTCGCTATCGTAGAACCCAAAGGGGACCGTGCTACGTTCGAGGAGGTCGCGCAGTCGATGGGAGCGCGGATTCCACTGCTCGCCGACGATCTGAATCACCTCGAAGGGGTGCTCCTGCCCAGTCCGGCGCAAGCCTCCGAGAAGATCCTCGACAACCGGGTAGAGCCGTGTGACTACAGGTTCGCAGGGCTTGTATACGAAGTAATGAATCCTTCCCGTCCGCAAAGCTCCGGCAATAAAGTCGAATGCCGAAGGGTCAACGTATCGCACGCTGAGAACCCGCCGTGCGCCGGGAAACAGCTCACGAGCCCGCTGCAGCAGCAAGAGAACGTCAGCATCCCCCAGGTCCCGCGAGACAATGAGCAAGGCTACGGTGATGCCCGCAACCGAGAGTGCCGCCAGAGTCGCGTGTGCTTCACTCGCTGTAGCGACCGCGCGTATCTCGTATTCGCTTGCATAACGAGAGGTCAACGAGCCGGCAAGTGCCGCGAGGTCGTCCGCGTCGCTGTCAACAACTAGGAAAACTGAGTCGGTCACACCGCTGCCCTCACGCTCGGCGGGACTTTGCCTGCCTCTTATGCCCATTTCTTGCCCGTATACGACTACCAGCGCTCCAGTTGCCGGCGATGCCGCAGCAGGTGGCAAACCGCATGCTCGAGGATCATCTCCGGGTCGTATCGCGGGCCCCAGCGCACCGCGAACGACAGC
>DATJKY010000259.1:0-4726 GCA_035490955.1 Terriglobia bacterium
AGCTTTCCTTGGATTCCTTGATCTTCTGCGTGTTCTCGGCATAATCAGCGGGCGTTTGCCCGTGCATGGAAAAACGCACGGCTCCATCGTAGGCGCGAACACGGTCGCGAGTCTTTCCGCCCAGCAGCTTATAAACCGGCACGCCGGCTACCTGCCCGGCGATGTCCCACAGAGCGATCTCGATGGCGCTCACCGCTGCACCCCAGGGCTTGAAGGCGCCCATGCGGCGGATCTTGAGCATCACGCGCTGGACGTCCGTCGGGTCCTCGCCCAGAAGATACTGCTTATAAAACAACACCATCGGCTTGAGATAGTTCTTGACGGATTCCGCCTCACCATAACCGGAAATACCCTGGTCGGTAACGACTCGAATCACCGGGTTCTGCCCGATGATGGCACACTTAAGGTCGGTGATCTTTATGGAGACATGCCCCGTCCGCTTTTCCAGGAGCGACGCACTGCCGGCCTGTCGAGCCGACAACGACGTTGCGGCTGCGATCGCCGAAAGCGATCCGACAAATCCTCTTCGCGTCAACTTGGCCATTGGTTCGTCGCGTTGAAAGGCATCCCGATCCCGCCCGCCATCCCGCACGGGAGCAGAATACTGTAGGCTGGGCGAAGATAGGTCAGCCCGAAACCGGAATTTCCGGAACAGTCGTCCTCTTCGACCGGAATATATCTTCGTCCCCCTTTCCAGTCAAGGGAGCAAGGGGGCAGGCGGGCAGGGCCAGTCCTCTGGCCCGATGGCTTTACAGTCATATTGGGGCCAAGCAAGGGTAGGGCACGCTCTTTTATGCTGCCCGTGAACTACCGAACGGTGTGGCCTTACCCATGGCACCCGCAGCCGATTCCTAGCGATCAATCTCGACGTAACTTGCTACCGTTGCTTGGATACTAGGGCTGTTCTCGCCCGGAATCTCGTTGCGTACAACCTCAGTGAAGGGGGTCATAGGAAGCACCCATATAATAGGGCCGTTGACCTCAGTGCCATAGTGGCCACAAATGAAGTCGTCGACTCGATCTCTCCTCTCCAACTCAGATCGCTCAATTCAACGCTCGCCACGTCAACCTGTGCTTGACCTGCTGCGGGAGTACGCGATGAAGGCCGTCGATAGTTTGGGCTAGTGATTTTAGGCGAGGGACTTCGCAATCGCCAGCGTGACGTCATCCTGTTGAAGGCCTGCGCTGAATCGCTCCACCGACTTGACAAACCGCTTGGAGAAGCGGTCCGACCGGCAGGTGAGCATGGCCCTCGAGCGCTTCCAGTAAGCGGCCCTGGCCGAACTCCTCGCCGGAGCATTTTCCGCTTCGGTGACGCCGTCCGTATAGAGCACCAGCGTGTCCCCAGGGTGAAGTCCACTTCCGCAATCCCGCATCGCCAGTCCTCAAACAGTCCCACCACCGTGCAGGTGGGATTCAGCAACTCGACCTCCGGCACTGCAGCGAGATCTTGCCTCGAGCTCCCTTGAGTCCGCAGCAGCAACGGCGGAAGGTATCCGCAATTGGCGTAGCGCAGCCGACGGCTGTAGTCATCATAGTCGGCAAAGAACAGTGTGGCATAACTGCTGTCCGTGGTGTTCTCGTAGAACAATTGATTCACCGACTCAAGCGAACGCGGCAGGTCATCCAGGGCCAGGGCATACTGGCTGCGTAGGTTCGCCTGCAGATTAGCCATGAGGAGGGCCCCTGATACTCCCTTGCCCGCAATGTCAGTCAGCACCAGGGCCAGACGGCCCGGCCGTAGTTCGAGGAAGTCGTAATAATCGCCGCCCACCTGCCGGGCCTGTATGCAGGTGCCCGCATACTCCAGGGTCTTACGCGGCGGAAGCTTCTGCGGAAACAGCCGGGCCTGCACCTCGCGGGCAAACTCCATTTCCTGCGCCGCTCGCCGCTCCGCCTCGATTCGCTCGGCGATTTTTTCGCCAAGCCGAATGCTTTCCAGCGCCACGCCCGCTTGGCTTGCCACGGTCGCGAGTAGATGTTTGTCTTCCCCCGAATAGGGCTCTTCCGAAAGGCGCGGACCCAATACCAATACTCCGGCGAGCCGGCTGTCGCGGCCCACAATCGGCACCAGGCACTCGGGCCGAAGAGGCGCGAGTGGAAAAGGCGCTGGCGAATCAGCAAGGCTTTCCTCGGAGACCTCCCAGGGTTTTCCGCGACGTGCCAACTGCGCCATCACGGGTTCCTTGGCCGAGATAAGCCGCAGTTCCTGGGGGATATCTCCCCGCGCTGCCGAAAGCTGCTGGTCGCTTATCTCCAGATACACCGCAAAGGTAGCCGGTTGGAGCGCCTGCTGCAGATGGTGTTCGAGCGCAGCTCATTTCGATCGGTGGCGGTGCGTGTTTTCTCAGCCAGGTCCTCCAGAATCAAGCGAGCATCATAGGCGCTTCGGAAGAAGGCGCAGTCAATCCTCTGCGCCGTGGCTCGGTGGACGCGTATTCCCCCAAGGGCGAGCGCCGAGCCGAAGGTCACGCCGCCGGTGAGCGCCACAGGAGCTACCAATCGGGTGCGTGACAGACCCCACGCGAAAAGTGCGGTTGCCGCTGCGCCGACGAGAATGTGAAGAAGCAGCGAGCCCCGCTGCACGAGCAGGTAACGCGCGCTTCGCCGCAGCAGAACCGGGATCTCGAGCACCCAGTGCTTGACCACGGCGTAGGCAAAAGACAAAGGATAGAGGTACAACAAGAGGACGAGCACGGCGATCAGCCATAGAGACATTTGAAATCGGAAGAGCTCCTGGGCTCCGAGTCCCAGTATGACCGGCGCCACACCTACTAGCGTTCCCCAGACAATCACTCGACTCTTGCGTCGCACTTCCAGGGTGGATGCACTCAGTGCGTTGTCGACCAGCGACACCAAGCCCAAAATATGAAACCCATAGGTGTACATCATTCGGACCGCTCTAGACACCTGTTGCCCAAACAACCTGCCCACTACCGCGGGTGTCTCGTAACCGCCTGTCCCTAATCCCGACAGCGCAAAGGACAGCCCCAGTGCCAAGCCGAGCCACTTCAGCCACGGGGCGCGACGATCGAGCGGCGAGCGCGCCGGGAAGACCGCGAAAAAAAGGAAGAAAAGCGCGGGATTGTAACCATTGAAGATCGCTCGATAGGTCATGGCGAACTTTCGCAAAGGAGCCTCCAGGCCCGCAAAGTTACCAGACCAGTTTGCGGTAGCAATTGCACTGGTGAACTGCAAAGCCAGCAGCCAGGCGTATGATCAAATACGCTGACTCAGTTTGGGCTGGTGCAGGCAGTGACAGTGTGATTGGCGTCGGACCCGCGCCTGACTACAGGGAATCGCAGACTACGTCTCGAGAGTATTTCGTGATGTCTGCCTTGGACGAGATTTGGTTACCCCAAAACGCCATCCAGTGCTTCGATATTGTTCACTGTGATCCAGCGGGCGGCTTCCCCAATCATGCTGCCATGGCATTTGGACGCGGCAGATTCTTCGTTCCCACGTATATCAACCCTAAATTTATGACGGATGGGGACTGGCAGGTCTATGCCGGGTTGCTGAAGTGGGCCCGACGTAACCAGGATGTGCTGCAGAATACGACCGTTCTTACGTCGCGTGTGGAATTGGGGGAGCCGTACGCCTACGCCCATTGGAGTGGCACCCGCGGGATCATTGCAGTCCGAAATCCGTCCAACGACTCCAGAGAATTCACAATTGGTTTGGCCAAGGCCGGAGCTCCAAAAGAGCTCTCAGATGCGGTCTGTTATACGCAATACCCCTATCGGAGAGGAGTGATGGCAGGGCTGGACAGCGGGTCAAGCATTGCGCTGGACCTTGCCCCTTGGGAACTTGTTTTTCTGGAAATTGTGCCACGTTCAGAGCTTCAAGAGCCCGTCGCCATAGGAGCACGCTGGTATCGAGATTACAAGGGCAATATGAGGGTATCGCCGGAGGGTTCCACCACCGTTCGCCTCTTGCTTCCGCATACAGGTGAAAGGGTTGTGAACACGAAGGGCCCAGCGTTCGAAAATCCGCGTGGTAAAGTCCGATCACAGGAGACGAACCTCCTGCCGATGTCCGACTGGTTTCGGCAATGTGATAAGCCCTGGCGACGGCGTCCTTCAGGCTGGACTGCGAGATTTCTATTCCGGAAGGAGCGGTTGGTGGCCAAGCCCTGCTACTGCTTGAGTTTCCGGGAAAGGACCAATTTCCGACTAATTGCTCTTGTCAGGTTAACGGACGTGGCGTGCCGCTGGAAGAGAGTTCCTCGATGGCCCACATCAGTGACACTACTGGAGGGCCGTCGGGTGCTTGGAAACGCCTCCAGCCTTACATAAGCCATTGGACCTGGTATATCTGCAGAGTCGAACCAGGAAACGCGAGTCTGAGATTCAGCGGGATGTTCCCTTACGACCGTTGCCAAGCAGGAGTGTGGGCTTGGGCGAGCTGGGACCTCGCTCAAGATGCAGTACCGGTCTCACTCAAATGCCCAGAACCGGCAATGCCGCAATATCACGACCAGCTGAAACGGCATGGAGTTTGTGTTTTATCACCCAGGAGCCTGGGAGGATCTTCACCTGTAGGCAGAGAATCCAACTGAATTCGAGGGTTGGCTCCGGAAACCTGACCATCGCCCGCGTGGAGCAGAGTCGGGCGACTTCTTTTCATCCAGTCCGAACGGCACGACCGGTCGCACGCTGAGGATTGGGACTGAAAATCCGGTTAAGCCCGTTTTTCGTTCCAAATCCGGCGTCCAGCGTCAGCA
>DATJKY010000260.1:0-1684 GCA_035490955.1 Terriglobia bacterium
CGCCGATCGGCGATTCGTTCTTCAGGTACGTAGAAATGGCACGCTGGCCGCCAACGGTAATCTCTTTTGGCTCCTCTTTTATCTGCATGTCTTCGTTCGACTGCTGAAGAGCCTCGAAGACCATCTGATTGTAGGCCGTGAGAGGATCGGCGCCCGCAGGCGGTTTGCTCTGGATGCGCGCTACACTGGCCATCAATCCGCAGGCAATCGCAGCCTGGCCGTTACCCGTATCGACGACTCCGCCAACGGGCACCAAAGCCAGGTCATTCTTCTTTGAAAAGTTCTTCCAGTTATCCGGATAAGCCAGCGAGGCCTTGGCAAACTTCAGACCGGTCAAGTTAGGAGAAGGAGGTTCGACTTTCAGGGTCCCGGCGCGAGACGGGGTGCTTGAGCTACCGGAAGGGGTAGGCGCGCGCTTTGAATTGGCGGCACCCGACGTGCCTTTAGGCGACAGAGGCAGAGCCATTACTTCCTTTTTAATTTCTTCAAACTCTATCGAATCCTTCTGAGCCCCTTCTGGCGCTCCGCCCATCTTTTTGATCTCTTCGTCGACGCGTTCAATGCGGTGATCAGGATTCGGGTGGTCGGAGAAGAATTCCCGCGGCGCTTTGCCCGCCGACTCGGAGGCGTTCAGGTTTTCAAAGAACGCTGCCATGGCCCGTGGGTCGTACCCGGAGTCATACAAAACTTGAGTGCCCATGACGTCGGCTTGCGTCTCTGCACTGCGCGAGTAGCGCAGCAGGAGGCTTCCTGCGGCAAGCTGCCCGACGCCGGATGCCGCCGCTCCAGCAGCGCCTCCCAGGATGCCACCTGCGATGGAAAGCACTCCCGTACCCAACTGGGCGTAACGGGCCTTGGTCACCTGATTCGTGCCGTGTCGTAACGCCACATGCGCCAGCTCATGGGCCATGACGGCCGCAAGCTGCGCTTCGTTATCCGCGGCCTCGATCGCGCCGCGGTTTACGAAGACAAATCCACCAGGCAGGGCGAAGGCGTTTACCGCCTTGTCGTTCACGCAATGAAACTCCCAGGGATAGCCGATGCCGCCGGTGTTGAGATGCTCGATGAGACGCTTCCCAATTTTCGTGAGATAAACATCCACCTTGGGGTCATTGCACATCGGCATGGTGCGTTCGACCTCACTTGCAGATTGGCGGCCCAGTTGAATGTCCTGCTGCGGAGTAAAGGAATTGATTCCGGGTTTGAGCTTGGTCCTGTCCGCACGAAGGGTGGGAGCAAAGAGAAGGCCAAGAACTGCCAACCTGATAACAGCGCCTCTAGGGTTCCGTACTAAGTCCATTGGTTATCCCTGTGCCAGGCTTACGACGACGCGGATGGGCTTTCCCGCAGATTATACGTTGACCACGTAAAAGGAAAAGCCCGGGCGGTTTCCCGTCCGGGGCTTCTGTGAGGAGGAGCAATGGAAAATTAGCGCGCGAGGCGAGGTGCGGGTTCAGGCGGCGCCTGTACAGGCGCTTCAACCGTACGGCCGCCGCGGGCTTGAGCGGCACGCTGCGGTGCCGCAATTTCGGTGCGGCGGACGGGCATCGTCAGGTTTTCGCCTTCGCGAACGAAATTCAGCCGGTTTTCAGAGCGGTTCCAGTCGATGCAGATAAGATCGCCGCAGTGAACCTGTTCTGTGGCGAGCAAATTGGCCATCGGAAACACGACGTGGCGTTCAATC
>DATJKY010000261.1:0-3658 GCA_035490955.1 Terriglobia bacterium
GCAATGTGGGTGAGCAATCCGCCCACGGTAGTTGACAGACGCTGGCGGCCCACGACGCGCGGTTCGGTCAGCATCGCTGGATCAAGCGCGCGCACGACCGCTTCGGCGTTCCGGAACACTTGGTCTAAATGCGTCAGCAACCCTTCCCGGCCCCCGCTGCTAGGCTCGTGCTCCGCTCTGAGGAACGCTATCTGTTCGGAACTGAGCGAACCATTCCGCAGGTAGGTCATCAGGCGGTCGGTGCTGCCGGCGATGTGGCGGACGTGAAACCCAACCGAGCCGAAGCCGTGCGGGGTGGCCCAGATCTGCGCGCCACTCAAGCCTTCGGTGTATCGGGCGAGGTCCTCACGGGCTTGTTGGAAGGTATAGAGGAGCGGCGCAAGTAGGGGATGCACACCCTCGAGGGGCCCTCGCAGCCAGGGTTCCGGAACAGATTCGGCGGGCAACGACATAAGCCCAATATAGGTCGGAGGCGAGCGATTTTCGACCGGGATGGGTTCATGAATCGCGCTTTGGGGGATGGAGGGCCGCAATCCGAGTCCGTAATGTCCACATTTTCAAACAGTTGAGAAGCTGGCCTTTGCAGGGTGCCACACAAAAGACTGGAAATCCAATTGACACGCGCCGGATTAGTGACGTCGCATCGCTGCCACACCGGCTGGCGAGTTTTCGCCCCGCACCGCGCCGCCACCGCATTCGAAATCGTGGAGGCCGCAAAAGGCCCGATCCGGGTCAACATCTGTCTTGGCAGCGATGAGGAGTGCAACCGGAGCCCTAGCGTGCGACGATCACCTCTGGCCGGAAGCTCGAGACGCGCTCGCGAGCGTGCCGCGCAGCGGCGCCAAACACAAGCGATTGAGGAGGCCGCGATGCAAGCCGCCGAACCGACCATCATCCGGCGCGGGTACGGAGGATTTGAGAGCCTTCTCTACGTCTGACCACAGCGATTGTCAGATTGCGTCCTGTTGCGTCCCGGGGTGGTGGCAGTTTTCTCCGGGCCATCGGCCGAGGAAGTCGACTACGCCGGTGCGCCCGCCACCGTAGTGCCTGCTTTCCAGCGTTGTCCTTTGGTGGGGCGCCAGCGGAGGCGCAGCTCCGCCAGCGCCACCATGAGCACAATCACACCCACCGTAGCCAGCCCGGCCTGAAAGACCGTCAGGGCGTAGCGTAACGGCTTGGTCCAGTCTCCGTAAACCAGCATGACGTGCACCCAATAGACCAGCAGGGAGGTTTTCCCAAAGTTCTCGATCCAGCTCCAGCCGCGAGGCGCACAGTATTCGGTCCAAAGATAGGCACCGGCCAGCAGGACCAGAGCAATCCCCACCCGGATCAGGATCAGACCCGGGCTGTTCCTCCAGAAATCGGCGTTCGAATAAACCGAGTAGGGGAGGCTGGTGAAATATTCGGCACCCAACACCAGCGCAAAGCCGAGCAGCACGACCCATTGCATCAACCGGTCCATGCGTTCCGCGGTCGTGCGCTTGATGACCGCCCCGGCCGCCAGGCCGAATCCGATATAAGAGGCGCACGGGAAAAAAGGGAACCGCCCGCGCAGCGGGCTGGGCACGAGGTAGTCGCGCAGCCACGGCCATACGCCGCTCCAGTCAAACCCGCTCATCACGGGGGCAGCCGATGCAACCACCAGCCCGCCCAGCAGCGCGTAACGCACGCGGTCATTCGAGTTGAACAGGGCCACCAGAGCAAACGCGGCCATGGCTAGCCCCATGCAGTTCAAGATGTCAACCTTGAGGAGTTCCTCCACTTTCGCGTTGGGAAGACTGCCCAGCCAGTTCGTCAGCCGGAACAGATAGGCGATGGTGAGAATGTACCCGGCGCGCCGCAACGACACGAACCAGCGGCGGAGGCGACTCGGCTCGCGGAGTCCGAGGCTCTCCATTTGAAAGCCGAAGGTCATCCCCGCCATGAACAGGAACAAGGGAGCCGCCATGCCGCCTACAAATTGCGACAGCACATATCCGCTCGATTCCCGCAGATCCACGCGCGTGAAGGAGTTAAAGGCGTGACACTGGATCATGATGATGACCGCCAGGCCGCGCATCCAGTCAAGAAAAGGAAATCGTTTCACGGGGAGGAAAAGGCGGGACGACACCCCTATTCCATGATCCCTATCATAACGTGCCGCACGCCGGTTGGAAATGCCCAAAACGGCTCATCGCAGCCATCGTTTCCAAGCGGGTTCGCTTCTCCGGGGGATGCCCAGCACGTCGTAAAATGGGCGGGCCCCGGCTTCGGACAGGGGCGTCAAGCGGCGTAGCAGTTCGACCACTTCGGCCAGGCGGCAGAAGTGGTCGATGCAATGCCAGCAAGTGGAGACGTGGCGCTCCATTTCCTCGCGTCCCCTCCAGGTGGCCCGGCCGTCCAACACATCCAGGAACGCCTTGTCCGCGAGGCATGGCTCGGTATGAGCGCGGGCGGCAGCGCGCCCGAGCGGCCGGCCATTGTCGGCTAGCAACGTCCGGCGCCAGACGTTTAGGCAAGAGCGGATCCGCTCCCGAGCTTTGTCACGGATTTTCTCGACGGTGTGCGGATCCATGCGCAGGAGCACTCCGGCCTCTTCGGCGGTGTACCGCATCGTCTCGAGCCAGGCGGCCTGCTTTTCGACCATGGTGAAGGGCTCGAGCGCACTTCCCAGGATTTCCAGGTCAATTTCCGGCTCTGGCACAGGTTGCCCCTGAAAATCTTCGACGGCGGCCAGGACCCGCTGGCGGAGTTCTGCGACGAACCAGCGCTCCGGCGCAGGATCCAGGGATTGAAACAGGCTCGATTCCGGCCTGTCGAGCGCCACCAGCAGGCGACCGATCAGAGTGCCATCGGCTGCGCACTCTGGAAAGTAGCGGGCGACCAGCTTTTGAATGACGGGTACGTACTGCGAAACGAAATAAGACCGGCCCTCGGCTCGCCCGGCCCGACAATCCCGCACCATGTCGTAACAGGTGTAGATCACTTCCGCTCGTACCGGCCCATGTACTGGGTCTCGGCCAGGACGTGGGTTTTCAGGGTGTGTTCAAGATTCTCCCGGGATGCCCCTGCCGGTAGACCCAGGGTTTCCATGTCCAAGGCGTACAACCGGAAAAAGTACCGGTGTGGGCCGTGCCCTTTCGGCGGGCAGGGTCCGCCATAGCCCAATTTGCCCCAGGAGTTCTTGCCGCTGAGATCCCCCCGACCCGCATTGTGGCCTTGCGCCAGACTGTGAGTGGTGGACCCGATGTCGTAGAGCAACCAATGATTCCAGGTTCCCACAGGGGCGTCCGGGTCGTCCAGGATCAACGCAAAGCTCCGGGTCTCCGGCGGTGCCTCAGTCCATTCCAGGGATGGCGATAGGTCGGCACCCTGACAGGTGTGCAGGTCGGGGATCCACCCGCCGTTAGGAAAAGCAGGGGAGAAGATTTGAAAGGCCATACAGGAGATCTACTCCAGCCGGCATGGTAGCGCACTTCACGCCGGTACGGCGGCTTCAGAGGGGCCGTGGCGGTGAACGCGAAAACGCTTGCCACTCCGAGCAGCCAAGGAGTAAGCTCCGAAGGAGAGGACAATCCCAATGAAGCGTCTTCTTCCGGTTTCTCTCTGCTGTCTACTGGCGGGCAGCACGGTGATGGCACAACGGGGTGTTGGCGGTGCGCGCGGCGCTGGATTTGTG
>DATJKY010000262.1:0-3866 GCA_035490955.1 Terriglobia bacterium
TGGTTGGTGATCACCACAATAAGAGTAATCGGCGAGAAATACAGACACGGAAGTCAGCGCTACGACGCCTGCTCCATTTGTTCATTCGGAGGTGAGCGGAAGAGTCGTGGGATGAGGGATCGAAATCCGTAGGCTCTTGTCGCAGGACTCGTCGGCCGACGAACGCGGTAGTCCCTGCCAAGCATTCCATCCGGCCACGCCATCTTGGCGTCTGCCTTTGCGTCCACGATAGTGGTTCGCCTGCTCGCCTGGGTGAACGGTAGAGATGCGAGCCTATTCGCTCAACATTTCTGGAGCGAAGTGAGTCATTTCTTAAAGATGGCTCGGCGGATGTCGACCTTGAACGAGGGGTGATTTCGAGTGCCGGTGATGTTGAGGGGCAATACGGTTCCCGCGTCGGCCTGCTCAAAGAGCGGATCAACGGCTTTAAGGAGGAAGGATTTGATTCCCGTGGTCGTCTGCGAGACCCTAGCTTGCAAGCGCAGGGTGCCATGAAAATCGAGCTCCTCACTCGCCAGCCCGTAACTGCCGTGCAAGCTGACCCGTGCACCCGGAACGGAGAACGTTAACAGCGAGAACGTCATGATGGCGTTCTTCAGCCTGAAGTAACCTTTGAAGTTCGAAGCCACGTCCTGGTTTTCAGGACTGTTTTTCACGCCCTGTCCGCGGCGGCTCAACGACTCGACCTTCTGCTCGACCTCCGGCGCCGTGAATCGTGCCTGTTGCACCTGGAAGTCACCGTCCAGTTTCAATCTTTCGTGAATGGCCTGATGGCCCGGGGGCAATACAAACTCGGTATGGAGGCCGACGTCTCCAACCAGGGGCGGCTTCTCGCCTTTGGATGAAATGCGAATCAGGTCATCGACTCGGCCGCCGGAAGTGGTGACGTCCAGCGAGATGGTCTTGCCCGGAATGCCGGTCTTTCCCACCGCGCTGCCCTTGCAAACCAAGGTCGTGCGTAAGAAATGGGCAATGACGGGCTGGAGCAGCGTGTCGCCGTCCTTGCCGTCCACGACCACGTTGAACTCTGTCTTCAGGTGCACGCGATTCTCGCTGATCTTCACGGCAAAGTCCGGCGTATCGGTCTCGCCCTGCACTTCAATCCGCTCCAGTACCCCTTGGTATTTCCCTCTCGACGAAAGGATTCCGGCGATGCCGCGGAATACCGAAAGGTCCGCATTTTGGAAGGTATAGCTGCCGGAGACGGGCGTCTTGCCGGGGTCATCGGCCTGCCACGGTCCAAACCTCCCTGTACTTTCAATTAAGCCTGGCGGAGTCGGATTTGTGAGCGTGGCTCGGAAGGACATCGCTTGTCCAATGCCGGCTGAGCGCAAACTCAATTTGGAGATGTTAAAGGTATGGGGTGGTTTGTCCGGTCGCCTAGGAAAGACTCTTAGCACCGCGTCGTCTGCGACGACCTCTGCGATCACGAAGGGATAAAGCTGTCCGCTGCTTCTCTTTGTTCCGTTGCGGTGTTCGCTCGGTTCCTGGCTGTGCGTTACGTTAATCTCCAGGCCATCGAGTTCCAGCCTGCGAAAGTGTCGAGGGGCGCGCAGGAATCCGAGCAGGTTTCCTTCAACCGACAACTTCCTTATAGAGACCAGTGGAGGCACATCATTGCGTCCCTTGTGACGCAACTCGAGTCCCTCCCCGCTCACCCGGACTTCGGGGAACACTGACAAGACGTCGAGCTTCTTGAATGCGATGTCGCTTTCGTAGCGCTCTCGCAAGGCCTTGATGGTCCAGGATCGGACGTAGGGAGATAGGCGGGTGCCGAGAACAGCCATCACAGCCAGGAAGAGCGCCAACAGACCGGCGACGATGATGGGCCATCTTCTTTCAGGAGATTGGCGGTTGGGTTCGCGGTTCGGCAAAGCCTGTCCTGCCCCTTTCACCGATCATCGAGAACGCAAAAGAATGGCAAATGGTCGTGTGGCCCATTTAAGGTTGGTCCTTTGCCATGCGGCCTCTTGAAATTGAGTTGTGTTTTTCATTTGACAACGTGACGAAACTTCGGCTTGAACAGCGTATCGAAGAAAAGAGTCTATCAAGGATGGCAGAGCTCCACCAGAGTGACTCGCGAGCGAGGTTCTCATGGAGAAAAGAATCCGAGGTCTATGCGCAAGCGTCTGTGGTCGTGATAGGGTGTGATTCCGGCAACGCGCATGCAGCCTTCAGCTCATCCCGATCGCGCATCACACCCCGCCAGCGCCTGTGTTTTCTCCTCACCGTATCGTCCGTTGAGTTGCTGTAGAAGCTGAGTAAATTATCGCGCAACGCCGGCGTGACACCGGCAAAGCGTTGACCTTTCAATTTGTGCAGCAGTTCGGCGTACGTCCGGTCGCAAGAGGCATACTCACCCGGTCGCGTGGGCCGACCAGTATCCAGGTTAACATTGGGAGGGTCGAACCGGTCCACCGGCGGGGCATGGAGTGCCTTGTTGTAGTCCTCAACGGTTGCCCCGAGACTATCCGCGAACAACTGTTCCGTGAGCAAGGTGGGAGTGTGGAAGTCAAACGCGCTGAGGGTACCGAATTTCGGGATCAGCCTGAAAACAAAAGCCGTAAGTTTGTCCCCCAAACCCGGTCTTGTATAAGTCTTGCGCCAAGCTTCGTAGCTCCGGCGTGACAGATGATAAAGCTGTGCGTGATGCTGTCCTAAGGCGCGCTCTTCGAGCTCCTTCCTTCTGAGCGCCCAGGCTACCTCAGTCATTTCCGGAATGACTTGGCTTGCGGATTCGCGGTAGGAAGCGAGTGCTAGGCGGACGCTTAGAATCTGATCGCTCAACTCCAGGCCGTACGTCTTTTTGAAGGCGCGCCGTAGGGCAGGTTCCGCCACCTTAAAGCCGATCCAATCGTGATACTTCTGTGGTGCGACGTGGCTCGCGACTACTTCCAGGGTGTCGAACCCAAACTCCGTGAGGGAGTGTGCCCAAGGACTTTCTTCCCAAGTCATCCAGTCGCCATACTTCTCCCGTAAGCCCGGGTACAGAAGGGGGACGGCGCGGTTGACCGCGAGGGAGTGACCGTCAATGTCCGCGACGTAGTGTGACAGAGCCCCCAGGGCGAAGGCGTAATCATTGATGTCTCTCGATTCCTCGAACAGTGCCTGGACGAAGTCACCGCTCCTGACATAGTGTGTGAGATGGCTGAAGAAGCGGCTCCCGAACGGGTAGTAACCCATGTCCTGGATGACGCAACCCCCGTACGCATAGGCGTGGGCCTCACGCAACTGCTCGGGGGTCGCGTTGGGAAAGCGTTCGAGCAGAAGAGGCTGTATTTGGTCATCCCATTCGGCGTCAATGATCGCCTCATGGGTCAGCACCGAGTACCCCAAGGATGGGCGGGCAAAGCAGAGTGTTAACGACAACATAAGGGCGGAACTGCCGAGCGGCCGCAGAAGGCCCCACGCTCCAAGTCTGCCTGTCACGCCGCCCTCCACGTTGGAGTTGGCGCCGCACGAGCTGACTCCGGCATCAGTTCAAGGATGGTTCTCATTTCGTGGGCTGGTACGCTGGACCTCGTCGACTCCCCGCAGAGCCTTTGGCTTCATCCAACTGTTCCGGTGTGTATTTGGACGGGATAAGGACGAGCTTCACTTTGTCCCTCGCAGCCAGACGGTTGAGTTCCTGATCGCGCTCAGTGGAAGCTGGATAGGGCAGATGCTTCGTCGTCAGACAGGTCTAAGAGTGTGTCGAGGCGCAGCCTGTGGAGTGTCCGGCCCAACCGCTCACGAGCGGCAAAGAATTTAATTCTGCCTCCCGCCTGACTGACCAAGTTATATGCCGTCGCGAGCCCACCCAAGCCGTAGCTGTCGGCGTAGGGTACCTCAGCCAGATTGATGGCGAAGTCCCGCGTGCCTTGATC
>DATJKY010000263.1:0-2816 GCA_035490955.1 Terriglobia bacterium
GATCATGGCATTGCGAAGATTCCTCCCGCTCGATACTTCCATGGCTCAGCTTGGCCTTGACTCAGACGCGACTGGATCGCGATCTGGGACGTTGCTGCAGACCGCATGATGGGGCACGCTCCGCAGTGATGCCTTCCTCAAGGCCAACAAGCACAGGTATCCGGCCGTCAGTGCCAGAGAAGGATCAACCGGTACCGACGATTAGCCTGTCGGATGCGCCAAAAATTGGCCTGCCGAAAGGCTTGGCGCAGACATTGCAATTTCTGAGCGATGACGATCTGGAGACGTTGCGGGTCAGCGTCGACAGCGAGCTCGAGCGCCGGCGTCCGACCGGTGCAGGCCCAGAGGCGAGAAAGGCTTCCACGCTTCAGCCTGGAGCCACAGCAACTTCGAGAGGCCGGCACCGAAAGCTCGATTCTGGAACTGCTATTCCCGCGGGTAGGGTAAGTTTGATCAAGGCTTCGCACCGTGTCGGCATGAAGCCGGCGGCGATTGCCCGCACTCTTCGTGTGTCACTGTCCGTTGTGAACAAGGTCTTGAGTATGGAGCCGAAGGCGAGACGGTAGAGAGAGAGCGCTGCCCTCCGAAGGCAGAGGTCGTGAGTTCGAATCTCGCCGGGCGCACCAGTAGCATCAACTACTTAGCGCGGAAAGGGATCCAACCCTGACATCTGCTGTCCGCAGAATGTCCGCGTAATACGTTCAGCGCACGTTCTCGCCGCCTTTGGCGGTGAACTTAAGGGCAGCAAGTCTCAGCGCGAAGGCCGTATTGATCCGGCATTAGGTAGCAAGCTCACAGCCGGAACCTTGCCGGGATTACCCCAGCGCCGCGAGACAACCGCACAATGGCAACGCGCGGCCGAATTGTTGCTGGCGCAGGCCGACGTTGCCGAAGTCAGCAAGCAAGTTGAGCTGGCGTTGTTTTTCGATGCCAAGCTTGATCTTGCGAGGCCATAATGATCGCCCGCAGCGAAAATCCAGACGATGGAGAAGGACTATCTAATCCTCAAACGCGCATCGACCTCTCGTCCCTCCGGCGAGTGGAATGATGACGACTACGACGTGCTTGCTGTCGATGCCCACTGCGAATTCGCTACACACTATTCCGAAAAATTGGAAGGCTCGCACACACAGGGAAGTTCTGAATGCTACCGTTGAGGCACGGCGATGTACTCCTCCCTCGCAGTGGAAATTGGATGCCACCGTGCAGGATTGGTAGCGACAAGAACCCACGTTTGTCCGGTGCACTTGTTCAGAAGCAACGCGCCAGCAATTCCGGCAGATGGGTTTCGGTAAAGTTCAAAACAGGGGTTTTGCTGATTAGATTGTTCCGCGTGGAGCAGGCTGGAAACGAGGAGGAGGGGTAATGAGAGAATTGCGGAACGAAAAGACATAGGCGCTCCTCTGGTTGGGTGTGGCCGTCGCCCATTATCGCACCCCCACCTCGCAGGCCGAATTTTAAATCCCAAAAATTTAGGAAAGGGTAGGCTCGTAGATGGGCGATGACAGCCCCGCTCCACCCCGGCGGGCTTTCTCACAGCGAAAAAGGGGTAGAGGGGGTCAATCCAGCGGGGTAATCTATTCCGCTCGCGGTGTCCTAGGCGCGAACTGGCAAGAGAAGGCCCAGAGCAGCGTGCGCACTTGTCTCTTGGACTGACGCGCGTTGTGATGATGAGAGGGGACGACGTCATGCGTCTCTGGCGAGAGCAGGGCATCGTGTGGGCCGCGCTGCTCGCGCTGAGCAATTCAAGCCTTGCCGCAAGCATCTCACTTGCCCCATTAGATAACGATCCTGCGCACGCCCGGGTGGCTGTAGACGGCCGCTTCGAGGCTGGCGATGAGATCAAATTTCGCACTGAGGTTGGCCGGCTGACGAAGGCTGTTGTGGTGTTCAACAGCGACGGCGGAATCCTCCAAGCCGGCATTGAAATTGGCAAGACGATTAGGCTCAAGTCCTTCGCCACTGCCGTCTTAGATGGCTCGCGATGCGCTTCCTCGTGTGCGTTTGCATGGTTAGGCGGGTCGCCGCGCTTTATGCAGCGAGGCGCACAAATTGGCTTCCATGCCGCCTACATTAATAGGGAAGGGCGACCCTCGGAAAGCGGCGTCGGTAATGCCCTGGTTGGCTCCTATCTGACCCAGATTGGATTACCCGAAACCGCCGTTATCTACGTGACTAAAGCCGCTCCTACGCAGCTGACGTTCCTGACTTTGCAGGATGCTCAGCGCATCGGAATAGAAGTGCTGCCGTTCGAGCAGTACGCACCCACCACGGAGCCTGCTCAGCGTATCACACCCCGCGGCCATCAAGAATTAACTCTTGAGTGCGGCGCTGCGAAGTCCACGCCGCCCGATAACGACCCTGATCCGATCTATAAGACGAAAATAGCTGTAACCGACCAGGTTATATACGTCGAGCACTACGCTGCCAGCGGCAAAACGTTTAGCCGTAATGAACAGTACCGCGATCAGAGGTTTTGGCCGCAAGAGAAAACCACCAACTGGTCCGGTGTCTCAGTCAAGCGTCCGGACCGGACGATGGTCGGCAGCATCCGAATGGACAGGGGGGGCCAGAGGGTAGAGTACACCGAGAATGTATATCGCAGCGGCAAGCTAGAGGTGACCATCGTCAGCGTATGCCGACGCATTCCCGGACCTAACAAAACAGAACCATTGCCGCCAGATCCACCTGTAACGTTTGAGCAGCACGCACCTACCACGAAGCCTGCTCATGATCCGCCCCCATTGAAGTGGGACGACGTGCGTATCACACCCAACGAAACCCCACGCGATCATCAAGAATTAAGCAAGCGCGCT
>DATJKY010000264.1:0-1886 GCA_035490955.1 Terriglobia bacterium
GTCGGAATGCTGATCGCTTCCGTTCCGCTCTATTTCCAAGCGCCGGCCACAGAGCTTGCGCGTTATCGCGAAGATCGCCGCCATCAGGCCGAGCAGGGCAGGGAAACGGCGCGTAAGATCCTAGAAGATCCTGAAGCTGGCGAGCAGGAGCGTGAGTGGGCCAAGAGCGTCATAGATGACCGGAGCCATTAACGGAATCCTGGTGCCCTGCTGCAGGTCTGGCTATACGCGTCGCGGAAATGCACAAGCCAGATTACTATTGCTTTGCTTCGTGGCGAGCGCCGCTTTGCGAGCAATGACACCGTCGATCCTGACCACGTCAGCCGGCCTTTTAGCATAGAGCTTTTCTCGCGTGGCTCGTCTGCGAAAAGCCCCGACAGAGCTTCCAGAACCTCAGGAACGTATTCGAGGGCGCCCCGAACTCAGTGAGAAGTTGATAGCGGCGGTTACGAGTCATCTTACGCTACCTTCTCTTTCGAAGCAACAGATTTTTCGACTTTCGCATCCAATATTGCTTTCAGGGCCCAAAGATCCTTGTACCCCATGATGCGACGGAAGCTCTTCTCTGTAGCCAGGAAAGCACTGGCTACCCACCGTTGCACCATGCCGGCATCCTTCCAGCGACTGACCCGATTGGTTCTCATGCGCACGCCGGCATGCGGACTCTCGATCACATTAGTCGTGGCCAGGCACCGATGCAGACTGGCCGGCACATCCAGACGGTTGATGGTAAAGCATTCCTCCAGACCTTCCAGCAAACTCGTGGCCGCGGCTGGGCACTCTCGCTCCAGCCACTCTGACAGCTTGCGAATTTTGGCTGTTCCTTCTTTGTGCCCCAGCCGCCAAGCCGCTTTCATCAGTGATTTGACCTGGTCCTTCTGGTCCTCCGGCAGGCGCTCCAGCACATTGCGGAGTTTATGTTGCCGGCATCGCTGTACCGGATTGTCGGCGCCAAAGACCGCATTGATCGCGGTCCGCAGTGCTTTCGATCCATCGATCACAAACAACCGCTTGCGCTTCGGGTCCACGCCCTGCTCCACCAACCGCTCCAACAGGTCCTTGACCGCGGCAGCGTTCTCGCTCGCTCCCTCCTGGATGCCCAGCAGATGCTTGTGGCCCTCTACATCGACTCCAATTGCGCCGATCAAGTGGTGATCCCCAAACACCATCCCGTCGAGATAAATGATCACCAGGTCTAACTGATCGAGGCGCCGCTGGGTTAGAACCTCCAGTTCTTTCTCGGCTGCCACGATCGTCTCGCGGCTGACGCTGCTCTTCGACACCCCGACCGTCTCGGCCATCTCGGGAATCACGTGCTGGTACTGGCGCGTGGTCACACCGCGCATCAGCAACTCCAGCATCCGAGTTCCCATGCCCGCGCGGTCCTGCATCGCCTCGTAGGCGGGAACGGCTACTTCCTTGCCACTGCCCTTTCCCTTTTTCCGCAGCCGGGGCTTGTCCACCGGCAGCTTGCGCTGGCTCAAGTAGACGCAGCCCCGTTGTGTCCCGTGCCAGTAGATGTCTCCCTCTTTGCGCTTCCCTTGCGCCGGAGCTCCAGCTACCTGCTGTGCCGACAAGTTCAGGACAGCCTCGATGGTCACCCGGCCGGCGACGTCGATCAACTCTTCCACTGCCATCCTGGACTGCTCGATCAGATCAACCATGGGCAGCAGGAACTGGCCGTTCCGGCTTAGGAATTCTGTCAATTTCCGTTCATTCGCCTTCCCAGTGGAGGAGATGGTGTGATAGTTTCTTTTCACGGCGGTTCTCCTTTTCAAAGATTCAGCACCCCGATTCTATGCGAACCGGGGATGAACCGCCGCTTCAACTTTCAACTAGACTCGGGCCGCCCTCAAAAAGGTTTTTTTCCCACCGTCAGCCAGTAG
>DATJKY010000265.1:0-5294 GCA_035490955.1 Terriglobia bacterium
CGTAATGATGGGCGTGGATTGTGCCGGCACGCCTTCGTCGTCGTAGGCGAAAGTGCCCAGGCCCGGACCGTGCAACGGGGTTGCATCCGCCACCACATTGACGATGTCGGAAGCGTACTTGAGCTTACCTAACTTTTCCGGCGTGAGGAAGCTCATGCCGGCGTAATTGGCTTCGTCGCCCAGCACGCGGTCGAGCTCGATGGGATGGCCGATGGACTCGTGAATCTGCAAGGCAAGCTGCGCGCTCCCCAGAATAATGTCCTTCACGCCGGCCGGGCACAGCTCGCATTGGTGAAGGGCCACGGCTTCTTCGGCCACTTGCGGCGCGTGGCCGAGAAGGTCGAGCTCGTCCACAAGCTCGTAACCTTTGCTCTGGTACTGACCGCCGAAGGAGGTAGGGTAGGAGCGTTTCTGGATTTCCTCCCCCGCAAAAGAAGTCGCCGCATAGCCGACGCCGGTTTCGGTCTTAAGCTGTCGGATCTCCGAACCCAGGCTGGAGAGGAAAAACAGGTCGATGCGCCGGAAATCCATGGCCGCTTCGGCGAGCGTGACACCCTTGACGCGACGCAGTTCGGCGTCCACCTTCAACATCAGCTCTAGACAACTCGATACGGGGACGGCGAAAGGATCAATCCGGCAAGGGCTTTCCCAGCGGTCGACGAATTTGGCCTCAGGCGCCAGCACGACGTTGCTTTTTTTGGCCAGTGCGCTCGAGTGCGCGATCTCGACCGCACGAGCCGCCATCCGGTCGATGGACTCTGCCGCCAAATCATCAGTAGCCGCAAATCCCCAGGCTCCGCTCGCGATCACGCGCAGACCCAACCCAAGCGACCGCGAGTCGCGCACCTGACCGGTCTGTCCGTTTTTTGTGGAGAGGTAGCGTTGCCGGATGTCCATGATGCGGACATCTGCGTAGGTGGCCCCGCGGGCGAGCGCCGTATCCAGAGCCCGTTCGGCAAATTCTTTCATGGGGTGAAAGAACAAGTCAGGAGCCAGGAGTCAGAAGCCAGAATAAAGCGGCACGGGCCATCTTGGCCGTGGTCGACACAGGCGGGACGCCCGTGCCACCTCTGCCGACCCCCTCACCCGGCTCTCCCTCGCCTGCGGGATCGCCACCCTCTCCCACAAGGGGGCGAGGGGTTGTCAAGGATTACGCGGGACAGGACACTGGCTAGAAACCGGCGCTCTCGCTGATTGCTGAACGCTGACCGCTATTCTGACTCCTGACTTCTGGCTCCTGGCTTCTGGCTCCTGCTGTTAGGTTCCTTCCGCCCAGGAAGCGAGGTAGTGCTCCTGCTCACTAGTGAGGTGGTCAATGGCCACACCCATGGATTCCAACTTCAGCCGGGCCACGGCTTGGTCAATGTCCTGGGGTACTGTGTGGACCTTAGGTTCCAGCGTCTTGGCGTTCTTGGTCATGTACTCGGCGCACAGCGCCTGGTTGGCGAAGCTCATGTCCATGACGACCGCCGGGTGTCCCTCGGCCGCGGCCAGGTTCACCAATCGTCCTTCACCGAGCAGATAAAGCTTGCGGCCGTCACGCAGCGTGTACTCGTCCACTGATTCACGCGTCGGGCGCTTCGCGAGCGACATGCTCTCCAGCGCCGGAATATCAATTTCGACGTTGAAGTGGCCAGAATTGCAGATCACCGCCCCATCCCTCATGGCCTTGAAGTGCTCAGCGCGGAGAATCGACTTGTCGCCGGTCACGGTGATGAACACCTCGCCGATCTTCGCGGCCTCGGCCATAGGCATGACGCGGAAGCCGTCCATCACCGCCTCCAGGGCGCGAGTGGGATTCACCTCGGTAATGATGACGTCCGCGCCCAGGCCCCGCGCCCGCGACGCCACCCCGCGTCCGCACCATCCGTAGCCGCTCACTACAACGTGCAGCCCCGCAAACAGCAGGTTGGTGGCGCGAATGATGCCATCCAGGGTCGACTGCCCTGTGCCATAGCGGTTGTCGAAGAGATGCTTAGTGTCGGCGTCGTTGACCGCCACGATGGGAAATTTCAAGACGCCGTCTTTGGCCATACTGCGCAGGCGGATCACTCCCGTCGTGGTCTCCTCCGTTCCGCCAACGATTCCCGGAATCAGCTCCGGCCGCTTCGTTAGGACCGTGGTCACGAGGTCGGCGCCGTCGTCCATAGTTATGTTAGGTTTGTGATCCAAAGCCGACTGGATATGCGAATAATACGTCGCGTTGTCCTCGCCCTTGATGGCAAACACCGGAATCTGGTAGTCCTCCACCAGCGAGGCGGCCACTTCGTCCTGGGTACTGAGCGGGTTTGAGGCGCAAATCACAACCTTGGCGCCGCCGTCCCGTAAGGTGACCGCCAAGTTGGCGGTTTCCGACGTCACGTGCAAACAGGCGGAAAGCCTGAGCCCTTCGAGTGGCCGGTCCTTGATGAACCGTTTGCGAACAAGCTGCAAGACCGGCATCCACTGGTTCGCCCACTCGATTCGCGTCTTGCCTTTGGCCGCGAGGCCCGTATCCTTGATGTCGTAAGTCCCATTCGTAACCGTGGTGCTCCTTGCCATTTAGATTCCAACCTCCTGGCGCAGTGAAGCGGCCTTGTCTGTTTTTTCCCAGGAGAACTCCGGTTCCCTGCGGCCAAAGTGGCCGTAGGCCGCAGTCTTCTGGTAGATAGGGCGCAGCAAGTCGAGCGATTCGATGATTCCAGCCGGAGTCAGCTGAAAGTGTTTCCGGACGAGCTGGGTCAGCGCGCTGTTGTCCACCTTGCCGGTTCCGCAGGTATCGACCATCACTGAGACGGGTTCGGCCACCCCGATGGCATAAGCCAATTGCACCTCGGCGCGCTGGGCCAGGCCCGCCGCTACGATGTTCTTGGCGATGTAGCGCGCCATATAAGCGGCAGAACGGTCCACTTTGGTGGGGTCCTTGCCGGAGAAGCAGCCGCCTCCGTGGTGTGCCGACCCTCCGTACGTGTCAACGATGATCTTCCGCCCTGTCAGCCCCGAATCGCCGACCGGGCCACCGATTTCGAAACGTCCGGTGGGATTAATGAAGTACTTGGTGTTCTCGGCCAGCATGCGGGTGGGAATCGCGGGCTTGATGACGCACTCGAGGACGCCTTCGCGCAGCGTCTCATTGGAAACCTCTTTCGTATGCTGCGTAGAAACGACAACCGTGTCTACCCGGACCGGCTCGAGGTCTCGGTACTCCACCGTCACTTGAGCCTTGCCGTCTGGGCGGACAAAGTCCAGAATTCCCTTGCGCCGGACCTCTGCCAGCCGCATGCATAGCCTGTGCGCCATTGTAATCGGAAAGGGCATCAATTCTTCGGTCTCGTCACAGGCATAACCGAACATGAGACCCTGGTCACCCGCTCCGCCCGTGTCCACTCCCATAGCGATATGGTCGCTCTGCACGGACAGGTTCACGTCTACCTTGCAGCCGTCGGAGGTGAACCCGCAGGCCGGATCGGTATAACCGATCCTGCTTACCGTATCACGGACGATCTTCTCAATCTCCAGCTGGCTCTTCGTGGTGATCTCACCCATAACATACACGGACTGGTTCTTCACCATCGACTCGCAGGCTACACGGCTCCGGGTGTCGCCGCCCAATGCCTTGTCCAGGACAGCGTCGGAAATTTGGTCGCAGATCTTGTCCGGATGCCCTTCCGTGACCGACTCCGAGGTGAATAGATAGTTGTGGTTCAGCTTCGACACGCTAGCGCTCCTTAGTTTTTCAATTGTCGACGTCAACACCTTCCGCCGGTAAGGCCCAATCACTTAAACTAGCATGCGGTTCTGAAAACTGTCAACGCGCTTAATTGAACTATTGAACTTGACCGGTGTGCCTTTGGCGTCGCCACCACCTCGGCCGATAAGTTGAGACGGTCACATTGGCTTCGTGGCCATTGTAACGCACAACCGCACCCGCCGTATCGCGTTCTATGGTACGACCCTCAGCGACAACGGACGAACGGCGCCGCAAGCGCGGCACGCCGAGCTGGTTCAGCACTTCCCGTGGCACCCAGATCAGGGTGGCGCCTGTGTCCACCAGGAGTTCAACTTCTGCGACACGGGTTGGGTCGGCAGGGTGCGCCACCTCAACGTGTACGGAGAACTGTCCCATAGGTTCCTCAGTTGTCATTTTACACCCGGCGGGCTAGATGCGAACGCCCCCAAAGGGTGCGGCCGGACCGCAGAGCCCCGTCCTAATGGTCGTTTGCAGAGGGTGCAACGAAGGACTACCCTTGCGCGCGCACAGGGTGTAGGCTTAAAGAAGAGTCAACAAGGGGGACAAAACCATGCGTGATTCGGTTTCCCATCTTTCCCGGGATTTCTTTGCCGTTTTTTCAAGCCTTGCATTGGCAGTCGCCTGTTCATCGCCCAGCCCAAAGCTCAGCGCTCCTGCGCGCGCTTACACTGAGGCGGAGCAGACCTTCAACAAAGGGAACTTCGACCGGGCCGTTGAGCTGACTGACAAGCCGGCCAACTCTTCCCCGCCAAACGAGTTCACGGAACGGGCTCGCGTCCTTCGCGTCATCATTTTCAGCGGTTCGGTGAACGCGTACAAAGAGCTCACGGACACCTATGAAAAAGGAGCCAAAGCAGCCGAGCAGCCTGCCCTCAGGGGTGAGTATCGCCGCTTGCGGCAGGACAACTTTCAGCTCTGGTCCAAGGGGGCGCTGGCGCTGGGTGAAGTTGCGCAACAACTCACCACAGGGGGCACCATTCCCAAGGAGCTCACCTTGGAGGCGCCCTATCCGGCCGCCGAGGGTCCTGTTACTGTACTCCAACTAGGCGAGGTCGAGAAGGGAAACGCGCTTGGACCGGAAGGTGAGGAGAAAGCAGCGACGGAAGCTCGACGCAAGGGCGTTGATGACGCGCTAGCCGAGATCCTGGGCGGCGATCGATCGAAGGCGCGCAGTGCCCTGACGGCAGGCCCCGTCAAACTCAGCGGCGTGGTCTGCGCTCTGTTTCTCGGCCGGCAACTTCTGGTGGGTGCAGAGGCCTTTGACCGTAAACACGGCGACGAGCCCACGAAATTCATGGTTCTCCACGCTCGATCGCAGGAAGCGGTAAAGGCGGCGTTGGCCCAGCTCAAGGAGAACCCGAACTCCGAACAAGAGAAGGAAGCGAAGAAGCTGCAGGAGCAGCTCAAAGCGGCCATGAAGACAACATAGTCCGGTTTCGTAGCGGCACCCCTTGTGGGTGCGCTTTGGTCACAAGAAAGCGGCCGAGGGCGCCAAACCAGGAGGGCACCCACAAGGGGTGCCCCTACGTCGGTTTGGCCAGTTCAGAAAGCCCAGTACGGCCCC
>DATJKY010000266.1:0-3567 GCA_035490955.1 Terriglobia bacterium
AGGTTGGAGGATCGGGGTTGTTGGCAATGGCTTCGATCTCGGTCTTCTGCTGCGCCATGCCGGCTTCAATCGCCGGCTGAAAATCAGCGTCCCGGATTTTGTCAAAGGGCGGCGCCTCAAATGGGAGAGTGCTAGGTGCATAAAACGGGTTGGCTTGGCCGAAATCATTGGTAGAAGTTGAGGTAAGATGACCGGAGGTTTGCGCGATCATGGTGACACTCGTCAGAGCGCTCATCAACAACAGAATAAACCTTAAGGTACGCGGTGGAACAGGGGTTGTCATAAATTCACAGGCTCTCTGCGGCTTCGATTGTAACGATAAATCGGCGTCTTGTCGTGACGGTTCGCGCACCATTTCGTTCTTGTGCAGGGTCGCCATGTTGTCCTGCGGCATGATGCTGATCTAGTCGAAAGTGAGCACCGCAGCAAAGGCAGCGGGCACCGCTGCGGCCGGCGCGATGAACGGGCAGATGATCGGTGCGGCCGAGACTGATGCCTACGTATTACTCGCTGCTTGGCCAAATACCGGTGACAATACGACAGGGTGAAGGCCGTTCCGGAACAGCGCCAACCGCGACCTTACGCCTCATGCCGCACCCCTGATTAATCCGCCCATACCTGGAGTCCCTCTAAGTGCCAACTCGTGAACCCAAAAACCTCACGGCTTCCGTGCGCCAGAAGCTGTTTGGCCTGGCTCGCGCACGCAATGAGGACTTCGGGTTGAAGCTCGTGAAGTACGGCCTCGAGAGAATTCTGTATCGCCTCAGTCGCTCAAAGCATCGAGCAGCGAGGAGTTGTTTACCGATTGCATTCGGACGCACGTTTTCAAGATCTTCTTCGCCGCATCCTTGGCTTCCAACCCGTCCTCGACCCGGACGGCTGCCTACGCCGGCATCCTGACCCTCTCACCCTAATTGAAACAAGTCTTGGTCGCGGGGCTTAGCGAGAGCCGCGACCACCATCTGAACGCCGGGGGGCCCTGGTGGCTTCTAGCAACCCCAGCCACTTCGAGCAGTTTTACGCAGCCTCGGTCAGCAAGAACGTCGGCGGCGTCTGGCGTGTGACACGAAGATCCGGGTTGAACGAAAGATTTTCATCGGAAATTGAAAGATGCTGCGGGCGAGGAACTACAACTTTTTGGTGCCTTGCTTGGCATCCCACTCCGCGGCGGGCCCGCACGCCCTCATGGTCGAAGCCAAATCCCCGGAGCGCGCCGCTGAAATCTGCGCCCAACTTGCCAACGCTCGTACGATTCCATCAACTGCGGCCTTCCCCGAAACCGGGGCGGGTCGGCTCCTGCATTAGTCGTTTCGGGGCCTGCTCAGCGTTCAGTCACGTTACGGCCTGCATGCTTGCCGAATCGCCTTCGCGAGCTTCTGCACCAGAGGCTTCAGCGGTCTCGTTGCCTCCACCGCTGCTCTGACTGCTACCGGGTGGAACGAACCAGTTCCCGGGCGGGTCTGACTCCGCTGTGGATCATCACCTTTTCACGGCGCACCCGGTTTGGCGACTTAACTGACTTGAGTTTTTAGCTCACGAACTTCCGATAGTGAGACATTGAGTTTCTCAAGCAGAAGAGAAGAGTATGTGGCAAATTTACCGTGGAAATAACCACGCTGACTTGTGGCGCGCCTAACGAAAATTCTTAACCAACATGATATCGGATTGCGAGTATTCGTTCTGAGGGTACAGGATGGACTTACCATCGGCGGATACTGACAATCCGACGAAGGGCCGGTTGGTGAGAGCCCAGATAGGAAAGATTTTGTTGGTGGCAAATTCGAAGAATGCCACGGTCGCAGGGGAACTCGTCTGGAAATTAATAAAGTAAATTCCTTTCTCGGTCAGGCCCCAGTCCCACCAGGAAAATGGCACGAAAGGTTGATCGAAGATGCGAGTTTCTTGCCCCCCACGGAGGGGCATCTTCCATAGGCCGGGGACGTCGAACTTCGCGAAATAAAGAAAGCGTCCATCCGAAGATTCTGCTCCAACTACACCGCCTTTTGTGGTGACTTGGACAGGAGATCCTCCGTTGAGTTGCATCTTCCATATTTGAAGCGCACCGCCGCGGTTGGAGTAGAAATAAATCCACTTTCCATCTCGCGACCAGTTGGGTCCACCGTTGTCCGATCCGGGGAAGGTTTCCAGCAGCCGAGGCGGGCCCCCTCCAACCTCGGCAACATACACTTCGCTGTGTTGCTTGGGTCGAAACTCGAAAGCGATCTGGCGGCCATCCGGGGACCAAGTTACCGCTCCGGCGGTGCCGTGCAAGGAAGTCAATTGGCTGCAATTCGATCCATCGCTATCGCAAGCCCAAAGGTCCGCGTACCCCAAGCGGTCCGATTCGAAGGCGATGCGTTTTCCGTCGGGAGAGAAGCGAGGCCGTGCTAACTCGGGGCCTTTGTCCGATATGACGATGGAAGGTGGACCCCGGCGAGTTTTTTCATCACTCAGGTCCAACCTCCAGACATTGTTCTTGAAGTTCATCTGCTGGTAGACGAGTTGGTGGTCCTTACGCGAGACGGAAGGGCGCGAGGCGTTCAAGCCGACGCCAACCACCGGGCGCGGCGTACCACCGGAAGCAGAGACCCGCCACAGACTGACAAGGCCTGCGCGCGTGGAAGAAAACACGATTTCGCGGCCGTCGGGTGTCCAGGCGGGAGCCCCCATTATCCAGGTATGGTCCTGTGTCACGCGTCTTGGTTCACCGCCTGACGTGGGAACTACATACACGTCTGAAACCACGCCCGGGGTGATCCCTCGAACGAAAGCCACGGTGCCGCCGTCGGGTGAGAAAGCAGGACTACAATCTTGCTCCTGATCTGAAGGTGAGGTAAGTCGTTGTGTGGTGGAATTGGCGAGCGAAAGCAATGAAATCCAGGTGTGGATCCTGTCCGCATCAATCTCCGTAATGGCCAGGACTTTGCCATCGGGGGACCAATCCAAGGAGCGAGAATTGATGCCAGCTGGGCTGGAGTACAAGCGGTGCTCCGTGCCTCCGAGAGCAGGAATGACATAAATCGCTACTCGCTCCTCGGAGTAACGGACGAAGGCAAGCTGCCGGCCATCGGGTGACCACCTGGGACTGCCATCGCCCGGATGGGTGGTCAGGCGCAGCGACTTCTCTCCGCCGACCACCGTCGTGTAGATTCCAGAGTTCGTCGGATTCCGTATGGCAAACGCGACCTGGTTGCCGTCGGGCGAAAAAGCCGGGTCGTTCTCCATACCGGGCAGACCAACCAAAGGAACCACTTCGATGGGTGGTAGCGCCATTCGTAATCGAACGAATCTCCAGACTGCAATTCCGAACAACGCCACCAAAATTGTGCAGCCGACCGCCACCCACCTCAAATTCCCAACTGAATACGACCCGATGCTGGTACGCACTGGCGCGGAAGCAACCGCCATTCCGCCAGCCGTCACAGGATCCGCTGATTTCGCCAAGGTCTGGCTATCCTCGGCCACCCACTCCACCGGAACCATGAAACGATGCCCAATTCTTGGCAAGGTCTCGATGAACTTGGGATGATCCGCCGAGTCCTCCAGTGCCTGGCGTAGTTTCTTAAC
>DATJKY010000267.1:0-5347 GCA_035490955.1 Terriglobia bacterium
ATTCTCAAGACGATCCTGAAGGTACTGTATTACTTGCTTCCCGATTTCGGCGCCTTCAGTGTGATCGGCCAGGCAGCGCATGGGCATAGAATGCCCGCATATCTGCTGGCCGGTAACTCTCTTTACGCGCTCCTTTACGCCACCATTCTCATTTCGGCCGCGGTGTTGGTCTTCGAGGAGAGGGAGTTTCGATGACCGTCGAAACAGCGCTTACTGCGCGGTCGTCAACTCGTATTGGGTGCTGGCTGGTGCTGGTTACGAGCGGGCTTGTCCTCGTGCCCGTCCGACAAGGCATCGATGGCAGAGCCTCTGAGACCGCTGATGTGCTGTATTGGGGTTCGGGAAAGAGCCTGTGCCACCTTAGTCTCGGCTACGAAGGGTTGCTGGCGGATATCTACTGGACGCGCGCAGTGCAATACTACGGGCGCCAGCGTTTAACCCGGTCTGGACGCTTTGACTTGTTGGGTCCGCTTTTGCAGATCACGACCACTCTCGATCCGCAGCTGATTGTCGCTTACCGGTTCGGAGCCGTCTTCCTGGCCGAGAAGCCCCCCTCTGGCGCTGGACAGCCGCTCCAGGCCTTGCAGTTACTTCGTCGAGGTATCGTGGCTAACCCTGACTACTGGCGACTCTGGCAGGACCTTGGCTTCGTCTACTACTGGGATCTACAGGATTACGCCGGAGCCTCCCGGGCCTTTCGGATAGGAAGCGAAAGGCCCGGGGCGCAAGTGTGGCTCAAGACCCTGGCAGCGGCAGCGGCAGCGGAAGGAGGGGAGCACGAAACCTCGCGGTTGCTTTGGTCGGAAATCTATCACCAGGCCGACAACGAACAGATCCGCAGGAGCGCGCAGGATCATCTGGCGGCCCTCGCTGCCCAAGAGGATTTGGGCCGGCTGAACAGTCTGCTGCTCCGCTACCGCGAACTCTTCGGGCAACCGGCGCGCGCCTTGGGCGAGATTGTGGCCGCGGGCCTGTTGTCCCGTGTCCCGGTCGATCCTTCGGGCGTTCCCTATATCGTTAACTCTCAAGGGCAAGCGGCTCTCTCTCCCGCAAGCGGAGTTGACCTGAAGTTGGTCCGGTGATTTTCAAATGGCAAATGGCTGGGGAAAACGACAAAGCGAAAAGCGGGGAAGCGGCAAAAGGGGCTTGAAAAGTATTTTCCCATTTCCCTATTTTCCCCGCTTTCTCTCTTCGACCGTTTGCCTTGTGAAATTTTTTCTGGGAACGGCAAAGTGAGCGAGATTCGCTTCGTTTTCTGGGAAGTTATGAAGACGGTCGCCCTCATCTTGCTGGGGCTGCTCTCCGCCAAGGCCATCGGTGGACTCCGGACCGGCAGCGCGCCGGGCAGGAGCCAGCGGCTCCGCTTCGTGCGAGGGCTCCTCTACCTCGTTCTCCTGGTCCTGGTGGCAGTCGGGGCTCTGGGCATAGGCGATGATGTGGCGGCGGAGCTTTACTTCACTGCGAGCCAAGATAACCTGGACCGTTCGCAACTGGCGCAAGCTTACTACAATGCTTTGAGTGCGGTTCGGCTGCGTCCGGGGGTGTTGCGTTATTGGCAGATGTTGGCGGCCACAAAGCTTCGGCAAGGTCAATTCAAGTCGTTGCTGGAGGATCGAAGAACCTTAAAGGCACTCAGCCCCGGCCGCTTGGAGGAGACCGACGCGATGCGTTGCGCCTGGGCGTTGTTCTTTCTGGGCCAATACGAGCAGGTGATCCCGTTGACGCGCGAACTGATTCAAAACAACAGGTTCTACGTTGCGCCGTACGTCCTCCAAGGCAACACATTCCTCGCGCTCAAGAATTATCCCCAGGCCGAGCGAAGCTTTCTGGAAGTGCTTCAAGTTTTCCCCAGTCAAGCAGAAGCCGTGGAAGGCCTGGCGCACGCTCACTTCCTGGCGGGCGACACCAGGCAGGCGTTAGCTGTGCTGGATGAAACCGCCCGCTTTCCCTTCCCAGCCGAAGCTCGAAAACGATTTTTGTTGTTGAAGGCGCTCTATGGACAGTAACCAGCGATTGACTTTGCCCTTCCGGCTCGAAGACCTTGTCGCGCTCACGTTCTTCTTCATCTGCCTGCTCATGCAGATCTTTTTCCGGGAAGTGCGGGGGCTGACTGTGAGTCCGGCCGATGTGCTGATCATCATCCCGGCAATGGCCCTGCTTTTGGCGAAGGAATTGGTGCATTACTTTGTTGTCGAAAAGCAAGGGGACGGCGATTCGGCCGATGACTTGCGGGGATTCATTCGTCCTTACTGGGAAATCGTGCGCGACTGGTTCCCGTTTCTCGTCATCCTACTGATGTATTATTCCCTTTGGGGCGATGCCACTCACCTTCTGGTGACCAAGGATCGTGATGCGGCGTTGATCGCCCTGGATCAGCGGCTTTTCGGCTTTCAAGCAAGCGTGGCATTGCAGCGCTTTGCCTCCGCTCCTTTAACGGCGTGGATGCAATTTGCTTATGCCTTTCACATCTGGAATGTCCCCTTGGTGGCCTGCTTCGTTTACCTGCGCCGGCCTCGGGCGCGCTTCCGCGAGATGATGTGTGGCTTGGTCCTCATCTCTTTCTTGGGTCTTGTGGGATACCTTCTCGTCCCTGCCATCGGGCCAATGTACACGCTGCGTAACCAATATACGGTTGGGCTAAGCCAGCCCCTGGCGATCTTTAACCGCCAAATGGACTTCATGGACTATGCTCGCATCCAGCGGGATGTATTTCCCAGCCTCCACGTCGGCATTTCATTTGTCGTGTGGCTCTACGCCTACCGCAACTCCTCTCGGCTTTTCTGGATATTGATGCCGCTGGTTCTAAGTCTGTGGGTCTCGACCGTCTATCTGCGATACCACTACTTGGTGGACTGCGTCACCGGATTGATTCTGGCGCCTGTCTGCTTTGGGCTCGCCAACTGGCTGTTTGCGCGTTTCGGAGATCTGAGGCTTTCGGCGGACTTACCCGAAGCATGGACCGCTCTGCTGCGCCGGCTCCGCCCGGGATCAGCCGCCGCGTCTTGAGAGCTGCGGAAACCTGCGATGAGCGTCGTTGCGTTGAAGCCGAGTGAGGCCGTACCTGCCGAGCAGCCCACGTCTGCCCAGGGCACGCTCGGTTCGTCTACCGCCAAGTTGCTTCTCGTCCTTGTTTTTTGTGCCGTGGGCCCTTATGCCAACACCCTGCTGAACGGGTTCGTTTATGACGACCACACGCAGGTAATGAACAATCCCTACATTCAGAACTTTCATCACTTGCGGGAGATCTTCACTACCACCGTGTGGTCTTACATCGGTACCCAGGGCGTCACCAATTACTACAGGCCGATCATGACGGCTGGGTATCTCATGTGTTATCGGTTGTTCGGGCCATTGGCGTATGGGTTTCATCTTGCCAACGTTCTTCTGCACACCGCTGTCGTGTGTGCGCTGTTCTTCGTTGCGTGGTCTTTGCTGCAACGGCGCGGAGCGGCGTTTGCATCGGCTCTGGTGTTTGCCCTGCACCCGATTCACACTGAATCCGTCGCCTGGGTCGCCGCCGTGACTGACCTTGAGCTCACCTTCTTCTATCTCCTGACGTTTTACTTCTTTCTTGCGCTATCTGGGTCGACGTGGGCACGTCCCAACCTGGCTCGTCTTGGCCTGCTGGGAAGCTTCGCCTTGGCGCTCCTTTCCAAGGAACAGGCACTAACCTTGCCGGCTCTTGCCACGGTTTACGAGCACTGCTATCGCAACGATCGCGGCGCTACCTCATTCAAGCAAAAGCTCTCGCGCTACGGCGCGCTCTGGCTGCTCGCCCTCGCTTATGTGCTGTTGCGCCTGCGCATGTTGGGCTCTTTTGCTCCGGTCACGCAGAGGCAGAGCCTGACTTGGTATCACGCTTTGCTCTCAGCGGCGTCCCTCACGGGCCAATACTTGGGGAAGGTGGTGTGGCCGGCTCAGTTGTGTGCCTTCTACGTTTTCAGAAAGAGCGCGAGCATTCTGGACGCCCGAGTGATAGTCGGGCTGGCCGCTTCGGCGTTGTTGGCGGCGCTCTTTGTCGCACTTTGGAGGCATGAGCGCGCCGCCTCCTTTGGCGTCCTCTGGTTCCTGGTTACTCTCGCACCGGTACTCAACGCGCGTTGGATGGCCGCCAACGTATTCGCAGAACGCTACCTCTACTTGCCGTCGGTGGGCTTCTGCTGGATCGCGGGTTGGGGGTTGGAGCGTCTGTGGGCGCTCGGGTCTCGAACCGTTTCGGCGGGCCGCCGGGCGTTCGTCGCCGTGGCCTGCGCGCTCGCAGCCTTGTGCTGCGTTCGTATTGTGGCGCGAAACCGCGACTGGCGCGACGACATCCAACTTTACCGCGTCACACTGGCTGCGACTCCGGACGCTTATCCTATTCGCAACAACCTGGGAGCGGTTTACTGGAATTCGGGTAACGCCAGAGCAGCGGAGCGGGAATGGAACGAAGCCTTGCCGTTCAATCCGGAGAATGCGATTGTTTTGAACAACCTTGGACTAATTCGTGCCCAAGAAAGGCGCTATGAGGATGCTATTGAGTTCTTTCAGCGGGCGATTCGACTGAAACCCAATTATATGGATCCCCATCTCAACCTTGGGTCAGCTTACGCTGAGATCGGACGCACGGAAGCGGCGGAGCTGCAACTTCGAGCTGCCGTGGCTGTTTCACCTCTCAACACGCAGGCGCGCAATGAGCTCGGGAAACTGTATATGGATGCCGGGCGGCTGGTAGAAGCGGAGGAGCAGTTTCGACGCTCGGTCGAGGATGAGCCGAACGTGGTAGCTTGCGACAGCCTGGGTGACATTTACACGCACTGGGGCCAGCGCAATAGGGGTGAGGAGGCGTTCGGGTGTGCGGTCTCGCTCGAGCCCTTCGACAGTCACGGCCATTTTGGGCTGGCCGCCCTCTACGCTGCCTCTGGTCGAAGTCTCATGGCTGCGCGACAATATGAGGAGGGACTTAAGACCGACCCGGGCAACCGGGAAGCTCTGGCTGCTTTGCAGCGCTTAAGGACTGCGGTCAAGCAACCCTTCTGAACCACAGAGACACAGAGGCGCAGAGGGAAAACCCGAATCACAAGTCGCGACTGGAAGGCGCGGCAGGCCACGGGTTGCGGGAATGGGAGGACTTGAATCCGACCAAAGAACGTCCATAGAATCGAGTGTCATGAGCAGGCGACCGATGATGTTGCTTCTGCCTGATAATTTCTGCTTCTCTCTGTGCCTCTGCGCCTCTGTGGTGAGTTCGTTGTTTTTTTCACAGCTTCGCAGGCGAAGGACCCGGGTTTACCTCGCCCTGCTCGGCGCGGCGCTGGCCCGCCCGCTATCGGCAATAGGTGGGCCGCCGAACATTTCCCTCGAACAA
>DATJKY010000268.1:0-5369 GCA_035490955.1 Terriglobia bacterium
GCACGCGGTTTTCTTGCTGCAGATAATCGATCACATCTTGCTGGCGTTGGTTCAACCAGCCCGCGAGGGAAATCAGGAGTAGCCGAAAAGGATCAATTGCCAGGCGCATGGTGCCATCGTAGCACCCGGCAGTACCCTTTCCGGTGCACCATACCTTGATGCCTAAGTGGCTGTGCTCTCAGAGAAATCGAGTTTTTGGACGGTACGGGAATGAGAACACCACAATCTCATTCACCGATCCGGTTACCGTCGAAGGCCAAACGTTTCCAAAGGGCACTTACGGCCTCCGCATGCTCCCTACCGAGAGCGAGTGGACGGTGATCTTCTCCAGAGTCCATACCGCTTGGGGAAGCTATATTTACGACCCTGCCCAGGACGGACTACGTGTGAAGGTCAAGCCCCAACCCGCAGAGATGCACCAACTACTGACCTACGACTTCGACGAGGTGACGCCTGAGCACCACGCCCGTCGGCGTGTAGGGAACCACGAGGTGCTCACTGCCGTTGATCGCAACCGTCGAGTTTGCGAACGTGCCCGTCACGCTCGCCGCCGTCAAGATGGTGAACTTCTGCCCGATTGTCGGCGTGAAGTCGTTGACCTCGGCCGCCGTCAGTGTGCCGCCCAGGCTGGCCGCCCCCGAAATTTTCAGCTGGCTGAACGTGCCCGCTGCTTTCCGATCGAAACATTCATCGTGCCCGCGCTCAGTACGTGCTCGATGAACAAGCACTCTTGGCGCGCTCGATGTCGCTGGGTTTGAACAAGAAGCCGTGGTCGATGTTGTCGCTGTCGGTATACCAGCCAACACTATCGCCCCTCGGATTGATCTTGTTCAACCGCCCCCCCTGGCCGGGCGCGGAACCGGCATGGGGATCGTCAAGTGTTGTGAACACACCATCGCAGAGGACCAGGCCATGGCTGACATTGTTGCCGTCAACCCAAAGTCCGACTATGACACCGTTGTCATTGATACCCTCCAAGAGCGTGCCCAATACGCCCCTGGGATCATTGAGCGGCCTAAGCCGTCCATGGCGCAATACGAAGCTGTGGTCATCATTTGCGAACAGGACGATCTCCCGCTTGTTGTTGATGCCGAAGGCGTGAGTTCCGCTGTAACGCCCGGACCCAGGATGAGGGGCGTTGATGGTCACATAGGTGTCGCCATGCCGCAGGAAGCCGTGATCAATGAAGTCGCTGTCAACGTAAGCGCCGACGATGTCACCGCTCTCATTGATACCATCAGCTTGAGTTCCTTGGCCCGGCGCAGTCCCGGCATCCGGGGGGTCCACGGGGTAGAAGACACCATGCCGCAATAAAAAGGAGTGGGCGATGTTGTTGCTGTCGATGTAGCGCCCGGTGATGTCTCCCGAGGCATTGATGTCATAGAGTGTTGTGCCCTGGTTCCCGAGTGGACCGGGCGGTCCGTCTCCGCCATCTGGATTATCGATCGTCATGAACTTCCCATCGCGCAAGAGGAAGCCGTGCCTGACATTATCGGCGTCATCGTAACTGCCGACAATGTCGCCCTGGGGATTGATCCCCCAGGCGTGCGTCCCCTTGACGCCAAGAGGGTCGTCGATCGGGATGAAAGTCCCGCCGTCCGACGATTGAGAGGCGCCCAATTGCGACTCTCCGGCCGCGGGCGCCGCCCGCACCGGGCCGCTGCTTGGTTGGGCCAGAAGAATCAGGCCTAGAAGGCAAGAAAGCATCAAGATCCCCAGCTGTACCTTGCTCCTGTTCAGTCGAACATTCGCGAACGTCTGCTCGTTCATATGTCCTCCTTAATCTAAATCGAAGCCCAGACCCGCCGCCCGTGTTAGAAACAATGACGCTGAACTGCTTTGGTATTTCGCGCTTGATTGGCCTGAAGTGGCCATTGGTCGGATGCTCCTTTCTGCCGCGAGTGCAGACGGGAATCAGCGATTGCAGTGCAAGACTAGCGCTGCAGGAACTGCGGATTTGTCACCAGATTGTAAATCTCTTGTCACATTTCGGACTTCACGCCAACGATCTTGAGGAAAGCGGAGAGTGCGGAATTTTACCTGAAATGGCTGGCGCCATCGTGACTATCTACGTGCGTGCACGAAACAAAATTGCCAAGCGGTGGTGAGGATCTCCAGGTTGTAGCTTGCCTTTGCGGTAGTTCTTTCCCTAGTTTGAAGCTCCCGCGTGAATAGGCGCATTGATGCGGTTCGGTTCACTAAACCCCATATTTGAGTACCCACCTACGTTGGCGGGCGAACGACGCGCTACTCGGAAGTTGTCCCCGACCGGGCTCTCGGACCGACGAATCTCCAGGCCCCGGATGACCCGCGAGTCACGGCGTAGTGTTTACTTGACGGCACCCGCCGCCCCATTCCTGGCGATAAATCGCCATGTGTTAAACAACGAAAAGACGGTCAGCGCGCCCCAGATTTCTGGTCCACTCTCCGGTACGCCGTCATTCATCCCGAAGGAGGAGATAGATAAACACGCATTATAAAAGGGCGCGCTTTGTGGTAAGGGTTGACCTCATCCCCTACAGAAAGGAGCACCGTCAAATGGATAGCACGAAGTATATCGGTATGGACGTTCATCAAGAAGCGATCTCGGCTGCCTTGATGGGTTCCACTGGCAAACTGGTGATGGATTCCGTCCTGGAAACGAAAGCAATGACATGAGCACCGCTCGTAGTCTCACTTGGACTCCTCGAGCAACTCTTGCAGGTACTGCTTCCACACCTGAGGCAATGGTGTGCGTGCCGTGGCCACGCGTCTGGCCGCTGATGGGCAACAGCACGAACTTGGCGCGCCGCACCCGCTTGATTTCGCGCTCCGCGATGCCGAGTTCCGGCGGGTTGATAAAATCATCGGCGGAGTTCACGAACATCACAGGCGCCTTGATCTTCTCGAGGTTTGGCGAAGGATCGTAGTTGCGCGAAGCATCGACCGCATAAAGCACGTCGTTGGCGTCATACTGGGGCAAGTGCTTCTCAATGTAATCGCGCAGGAACTTGTCAGCCTGATCGCGTGTGGGGTAGTCCTTCTGCCATTGAAGTGGAGCGCTGCCAGCGATGAGTAGCAGGTAGAGGGCGGCGCGCAGCCCGAGCACGGGCTCCTCAGTGTAGTCGCCGTTTTTCCAGGCCGGGTCGAGGCGGATGGAATCCATCACCTCCTCGCGCCACACCCGGTTCCGGCCCGCGATTGCGACCGGCAGGCAGGCGAGTGGCATCAGAGCATCCATAAACTCCGGGTGAGCCTCGCCCCAAACCCAGGAGTGCATGCAGCCCATCGACGTGCCGATCACTAGGCGCAAATGATTTACGCCCAAGCCTTCGGTGAGAAGCTGGTGCTGGGCAGCCACCATATCGCCGTAGTCGTAGTGCGGGAAACGCGCCCGCAATCCGTCGCTGGGTTTGCTGGACCCGCCGTGGCCGATGCTGTCGGACATGATGATGTAGTAGCGCGAGGTGTCGAGAAGCTGGCCGTGCCCGAAGAGCACATCGGCAAACAGCGGGGACATGAATTGCCGCCAGGAGCCGGTGGTGCCATGTTGGATGAGGACCGCGTTGGTCACGCGACCGCTCGAATCGCGCTCCGGCGCTCCCAGGGTGGCGTAATGCACGCGCAACCCGGGAAGCGTTTCGCCGTCTTGGAAGTGGAAGTTGTGGACGACGAAGTTCCCCTCCGTTGGTGCGGGATCACTGGCCGCCGGAAGGACTAGGACAACAACCAGAATCACCAGGAGCAAAGCCAGGCGTGCAGAAATCACGACAGACGGCTGAATCGAAACTTCCATTTTTGACTCCGCAATCGGACGACAGGGTACCCTGGTGGTTCCAAGAGTGCAATCGCCAAGGGGTCGGAAAGTTGCCGCAAGTGTCCTGTCCCATTGATTCGTGATCTAAGTCGATCCGGTGGACACTGTGTCCCATTCCAAGCGAGAGCTCCCCGTCGTCTGGGGACACTTAGTTTAATACTTGGGCTGTTCTCACCAGCTATGGGTAAACACTAATTTCGACAAGGCAGGAGTCGTCCGCGGGGATCGGTCGGCCAATTTCCGAGTAGACGACTAACCGGGAACTATTCTGAATTGTGCGTCGTTAGTTGGCCAATCAGGGCGGCCAACGAATCAGCAGCACTCAGCGTCGGAGCAGTCACGGCGTAGCCCTCGGTTCGTGGCGAAAGCTCGCTGGCACTGGAACTCCCGCTGGCCCGGCTGCGTAACATCCTCAGCGCCTGGAGGTCCTGCGTGCTCTGGTTCTACGAATCTTTCTTTCCCGTTCTCTGGATCGCCTTTTTCATCTACTGGCAGATCAAAGCCGTCGATACGAAAACCACCCAGCGTCTCGAGCTCGTCGCCTAGCGCATCCTGCGCGCCCTCACCTTCCTGATCGCGATCGTCCTGCTCTCGACAACCCGCATCCCGCTGCGCTGGCTCTATCTTCAGCCTTGGCCGGCTGGGTTTTGGCCCTTCTGGCTGGGAGCTACCGTCATGGTCGCCGGCCTTCTCTTCGCCGTCTGGGCGCGAGACCACCTCGGCAGCAACTGGAGCCGCTCCGTCACGATTAAGCAGGGCCACGAGCTGATCACCACCGGGCCCTATGCAGTGGTCCGTCACCCCATCTACACCGGCATTCTGGCCGGGTTCCTTGGCACCGCGATCGCCCTCTCCCAGGTACGCGGATTTATCGTTTTCGTCCTCATCTTCCTCATATTCTGGGTCAAGCTCCGCATGGAGGAGCAATGGATGCGCTCCCAGTTTGGGGAGACATACGCCACCTATGCCCATCAGACGGCAGCCCTAGTGCCTTACCTCTTCTGATCGCCTGCGCTGCTAAATTCTCTGAGGCAACGCGGATTGGGAAGCGGCGGTTCACATTCTCGAAGCAGAAAGGGACATTGCACCTCGAATCAGTGTTTGAGGAACCGGCTGTATATCCGCAATAGCTGGACGCGAGAGATTCAGGAGTTCCGAGCGGATGACCGGCTCACTGCAAGTTTCAGGTTTCCAAGCGAAGATTCGTCAAACTTCCGGTTTGCCACAATACGGCCACTACGCGTCAATGAGTGCTTTGGCGTGATTTCAACAGTTGTGACCAACCATCGATCGTCTCACGCAAGCCCCGAGGGAAACCCATTGGTTATCCCAAGATCTGGAATCTTTGGGATTCTCTGGTAGACTTGTACGGCCATGAAAGCGTTCGCTATTCGACTTCTATTTGCAGTGCTGTCGATGGTAGCCTTCGCAGCCGCGCAGGATGTCGTTCCACTTTATCCCGGCACCCCGCATGGCTCGACGCAGGAGAACTATCCGGAGAAGCAATACTTCTCCAAAGTGTGGAACGAAGACGTTGTCGCGAACGTCACCCGGCCCACCCTCACTATATTCA
>DATJKY010000269.1:0-7807 GCA_035490955.1 Terriglobia bacterium
ATGGCGGGAGACGGCACGCTGTTTGCCCGAGAGGATTACGTAGAAGAAGCCTGGCGAATCGTCGATCCGGTGCTGAAGGCAGGGACTCCAGTCTACGAGTATGAACCGCACACGTGGGGGCCGAGCGAAGTCGACCGTAGGGTCACTCCCCCTGGAGGTTGGCACAACCCGACATCTACGGACCAGGAAGACTTCCGGGTTGCAGCCCAAGCTCGCTGACAAACCTTAACTAACTAGCCGAGCAAGGGTAGCGCAGAGTTCGCGCTTTTCGAACTCTGAGGTTCTTCGTCGAGACAAGCCGCAGACTTTCTAAGAAACGAAAGTCTGCGCTACCCGACTTCATGCGTGCATTGTCGAACCCATAAGGAGAAGCTGCGTGAAGATCGAAGTGTTCGATGACGCCAATTCCGTCGCCCGAGCGGCCGCGGCGACAATCGCTGCGGATGCTCGAGCGGCCGTCACAGCCCGTGGTCGCTTCCTTATGGCCGTCAGCGGGGGTCACACTCCCTGGATCATGCTCCGTGCGTTGGCAGGCGAAGACGTCCCCTGGGGGGGTGTTCACGTGTATCAGGTCGACGAGCGCATCGCTCCTGCGGGCGATCCGGACCGTAACCTCACGCATCTACGGGAAAGCCTGCTTGAGCATGCGCCGATGGGTCCCGAGCACATCCATGCCATGCCGGTGGAATCGGCGGACGTCGATGCTGCAGCAAAGGAATACGCCGCCACTCTTCACGAGTTTGCCGGGTCGCCGGCAGTGCTCGACCTCGCGCATCTCGGCTTAGGGCCTGACGGGCACACGGCATCTCTGGTGCCTGGAGACCCCGTTCTCAACGTGGCAGACGCAGATGTCGCGCTCACCGGGGTTTATATGGGAAGGCGCCGGATGACGTTGACCTATCCGGTCCTCAACCGATCCCGGCGCGTCTTGTGGCTGGTGACAGGGAGTGAGAAGGTGGAAATGTTCGGACGCCTGCGCAAGGGCGACGTGTCGATTCCGGCCGGACGGGTGCGGCGAGATGAGGCCCTGGTGCTTGCTGACCGTGCCGCGGCAGGACAGGTAGCACCGAAGTGACGACTCTAGAAAAGGAGAAAAAAGAAGATGCGCGTGGGAATCGCCACCGATCACGGTGGGTTTGGTTTGAAGGAAGAGCTGGTCGCCCAGCTTCGCGCAGCCGGGCATGAGGTAGTCGATTTTGGTGCTCATGGCTTGGCTCCAGGCGACGACTATCCGGATTTTGTCGTCCCGCTCGCTCGGGCCGTGGCGGCGGGAAAGGTGGAACGCGGCGTGGCCATCTGTGGCAGCGGCGTAGGCGCGTCAGTGTGCGCCAACAAGATTCCCGGTGTGCGCGCCGGCCTGGTGCACGATCACTTCTCGGCCCGGCAAGGAGTCGAGGACGATCACATGAACGTTATTTGCATGGGCGGCCGGACGGTGGGACCGTCCGTGGCCTGGGACCTCGTCGAGACGTTCCTGGCGGCCGGGTTTAGTCAGGCCGAGCGCCACCTTCGCCGCCTGGGCAAGGTATCTTCCCTCGAAGGGCAAATGATCAGCGACCGTCGAGGTGCCGGGGCCATATCAGGGTAGCGCAGACCTCGCTGTTAGGTCTGCGGCTTGTGGTACCCCTAAGTGTAAAGGCTAGACGCACCACAGCCCCACGGCAAGTCCGTACGGACGTCGACAACGTAACCCAAGGTATAGCAGGAGGAACAGATGAGTACACCGCAAGTAGCTCGGCCCATGACAGACGCGCAGTTGGATCAACTGTGCATCAACACCATCCGCACACTCTCGATCGATGCGGTGCAAGCGGCCAATTCCGGACACCCTGGCACGCCGATGGCGCTCGCGCCGCTGGTCTACACGCTGTGGAACCGCGTCATGCGCTTCGATCCGCAGGACCCGATCTGGCCTAACCGCGATCGCTTCGTGCTCTCGAACGGTCATGCCTCAATGCTGCTCTGGTCTGCACTCCACCTAACCAAGACACAGGCAGTGAATGCCGACTACGAGGTGCTGGGGCAGCCCTCGGTGACGCTGGACGACATCCGCCGCTTCCGCCAGCTCGATAGCAAGGCTCCGGGACATCCTGAGTACCACTGGGTCTCTGGCGTCGAGACCACCACCGGTCCGCTGGGCCAGGGTGTGGCTACGAGCGTGGGTATGGGTATCGGCCGGAAATGGCTCGCCGACCGTTATAACCGGCCGGGCTTCGAGATCTTCGATTACAACATCTATGCCGTTTGCGGTGACGGCTGCATGATGGAGGGCATTTCGTCGGAGGCGGCGTCACTGGCGGGCCACCTGGGTCTCGATAACCTCTGCTGGGTTTACGATAACAACCACATCACCATCGAAGGGAACACGAGCATCACCTTCACGGAGGACGTGGCGGCCCGGTTCCTGGGTTACGGGTGGAACGTCCTCCGGGTGGGCGACGCAAACGATATCGATCGCATCCAGCACGCCCTTGAGGTTTTTCGGAAGACGAAGGGCCGCCCCACCTTCATCATCCTGGACAGCCACATCGGCTACGGGTCACCGCACAAGCAGGACACTGCTGCCGCCCACGGCGAGCCGCTGGGGGAGGAAGAGGTCCGCCTGACCAAGCGCGACTACGGATGGCCCGAGGATGCGAAGTTCCTCGTACCGAACGGTGTCTACGAAAACTTCGCGGCCGGGATAGGTGCGCGGGGCGCGGAGGCCCGGGGGCAGTGGACGGAGCTCTTTGCTGCATATCGGGCCAAGTACCCCGAGCTCGCTACCGAGATCGACCAGATGCAGCGGCGCGAACTGCCGGCGGGTTGGGACCGTAACCTCCCGGTCTTTCCGGCTGACCCGAAAGGCATGGCGGGACGGGAGGCCTCGGGCAAGGTGTTGAACGTGCTCGCACAGAATATCCCCTGGATGCTTGGGGGCTCGGCGGATTTGGGGCCGTCGAACAAGACTACCCTAACGTTCGCGGGTGCAGGACAGTTCCAGGCCGACAGTCCGGGCGGAAAGAACCTGCACTTCGGCATCCGCGAGAACGCGATGGCGGCCATCGTGAACGGGCTGTCGCTCTCCAAGCTCCGGCCTTTTGGTGCCACCTTCTTCATCTTCAGTGACTACGCGCGGCCGTCCATCCGGCTCTCGGCCTTGATGGAGCTGCCCACCCTCATGGTCTTCACCCACGACGCCATGGGCGATGGGGAGGACGGCCCCACCCACCAGCCCGTGGAACACCTGGCGTCGTTGCGCGCTATCCCCGGCTTGGTCACGCTGCGTCCCGCTGACGCCAACGAGGTGGTGGAGGCCTATCGCTACATCATGCAACTTCGGCACGAGCCTGCTGTGCTGGCGCTGTCGCGCCAACCTCTGCCGACCCTGGATCGGAGTAAGTACGCACCGGCGGCGGGGGTGGCGCGCGGCGCCTACGTGCTCGCTGACGCACCCGGCGGCAACCCCGAAGTTATCATCATCGCCTCGGGGAGTGAAGTCATTCTTGCCGCGCAAGCCCACGAGAAGCTGCTCGCCGAGGGCATTCGCTCGCGGGTGGTCTCGATGCCGTCTTGGGATATCTTCGACCATCAGACGCAGGAGTACCGGGACAGCGTACTGCCACCCAACGTGAAAGCGCGTGTTGCCGTCGAGCAGGCCTCCACTTTCGGCTGGGAGCGATATGTGGGTACATCCGGGCACATCATCGGCATGAAGACCTTCGGGGCCTCGGCACCGCTCAAAGAGCTCCAGCGCCATTTCGGGTTCGAGCCGGACCAGGTGGTGGCCGCCGCGAAGCAGCAACTCGGCAGGAACTGATCGTAGCGCCGGCCTTTAGGCCGCCACCTGTGTTCGAGAACGCCTGAACCAAGCCCCGGAGGGTGTGAAAAATCGTGGCCCTACCGTCGGCGACGGGTGCGCGGCTTTGCCGCCCGCTGTGCGGAAAGGCTCAGCCTTTCCGGCCCAACGGCCAAAAAGAGAAAACCAAAAAAAGTCTTAGTTTGCGGCTGCTTCCCGGAAAGCCGGAGGCTTTCCACACAGCAGGCAGCAAAGCCGCAATTTTTCACACCTTCCCAGCCAACAAGCCGACAGCCTTCAAATGAACATCTACGACACACGCGAAGGCGCGCGCCTGCTGATGAACCGGCAGAACAAAGGCCACTGGAACCGCTGGGGGCCATTCCTGTCGGAGCGCGCGTGGGGTACCGTGCGCGAGGACTACAGCGCCAATGGCGATGCATGGAGCTACTTCCCGCACGATCACGCTCGCTCGCGGGCCTACCGTTGGAACGAGGACGGCCTGGCCGGCATCTGCGACCGGCACCAGTATCTCTGCTTCGCTCTGGCCCTCTGGAACGGCCGCGATCCGATCCTCAAAGAGAGGCTGTTTGGCCTGACCGGCAGTGAGGGCAACCACGGTGAGGACGTCAAGGAGTACTACTACTATCTGGACAACACGCCAACCCATTCCTACATGAAGTACCTCTACAAGTATCCGCAGGCGGAGTACCCCTACCGGCAATTAGTCGAGGAGAACCGAAGAAGGACCAAGCTCGAGACGGAGTATGAGCTGGTCGACACCGGGATCTTTGACCAAGGTCGCTATTTTGATGTCGTAGCGGAATACGCCAAACTCAACGCGGAGGATCTGCTGATTCGCATCAGCGTCACTAACCGCGGCCCCGAGGCGTCGCCGATCCACGTGCTGCCGACCCTCTGGTTCCGCAACACCTGGAGCTGGGGACGCGATGACCGCCGGCCCTCTATAGCGAGGGGACCGTCGCCGCGTAATCAGGGGCAGCCTGTAAGCGCCTTACTCGCCAGGCACTGGGAGTTGGGCGAGTACATCCTGTGCTGCTCCGGCGCCGACGAGTTACTGTTCACCGAAAACGAAACTAACCGCGAGCGGCTATACGAGGTCACGTCACCGACGCCCTTCGTTAAGGACGCGTTTCATAAATATGTGGTCAAGGGAAGGCGGGAGGCCGTGAACCCGGCCGCCACCGGTACGAAAGCTGCCGCGAGCTACAAGCGCACGGTCAACGCTGGGGAGACCATCACCCTCGGCTTGCGCTTGGCGTCCATGCCTGACGGGCGTCCGCTCGAGGCGCCCTTCGCCGGGTTCGATCCCCTGCTGGTCCAGCGTAAAGAAGAGGCGGATGAGTTCTACAATGTCGTTCTGCCTGAGCACCTCTCAGCGGATGCCAAACTGGTGGCCCGGCAGGCGTTCGCCGGCATGCTGTGGTCGAAGCAGTACTATCACTACGTCGTTACGGACTGGCTGGAAGGCGACCCTGCCCAGCCAGCTCCACCGCCGCAACGCTGGGAAGGGCGCAACTACGAATGGACCCATTTCTTTACCCGTGATGTGATCTCGATGCCGGACAAATGGGAGTTCCCTTGGTTCGCTTCCTGGGACCTGGGTCTCCATTGCCGCACCTTGGCACACGTCGATCCGCAATTTGCCAAAGAACAGATCCTCCTGATGCTGCGCGAGTGGTACATGCATCCCAACGGGCAGATACCCGCTTATGAGTGGAATTTTAGCGACGTCAATCCCCCCATCTTGTCCCTGGCTGCTAGGGCCGTGTTCGAGACTGAGCTCGAGAGGACGGGTGTGGCCGACTACGCCTTTGTGGAGCGCGTTTTTCAGAAGATGCTCCTGAACTTCACCTGGTGGGTCAACCGCAAGGATGCCTTCGGTAAGAACATCTTCCAGGGCGGCTTCCTGGGAATGGACAACATTGGCGTTTTCGACCGCGACAATCTCCCGCCCGGATACTTGCTGGGGCAGGCCGACGGCACAAGCTGGATGGCAGCCTTTGCCAAGAGCATGCTGTCAGCCGCTCTACTGCTGGCCGAACGAGATTCCATCTATGAGGACGTCGCCAGCAAGTTCTGGGAGCATTATATTTACATCGCTAATGCTATGAACAGCCGCCAGGATCCGCAGAAGTCTCTATGGGATGAGCAGGACGGGTTCTTCTACGACCACCTGTTCACGCCCGACCATGGGCGTTTCCCTGTGCGCGCCCGCACCATGGTTGGCTTCGTGCCCCTGTTTGGTGTAACAGCGGTACCCGCCGCCACCTTTGATCGCTACCCAGCCTTCAAGCGACGCCGCCAATGGTTCATCGAGCATCGCCCGGATCTGGTTGAGAGCGTCGGGCCGATGATAATTCCCGGCGCCAACAATAACCTGATTGTGGGCTTCGTACGAACGGACCAGTTGCGACGCATGCTGGCTTACATGCTAGACGAAGACGAGTTCCTATCACCTTTCGGTGTGCGGGCGGTCTCTCGCTATCACCTGGATCACCCGCTAATCCTCAACCTGGGCGGCCAGGAGTATCGGTTGAACTATGAGCCGGGCGAGTCCATGACCAGCCTCTTCGGCGGCAATTCCAACTGGCGCGGTCCTATTTGGATGCCGGTCAATTTTCTCATCCTGCAGGCCTTGGAGCAGTATCACCTATACTACGGCGCCAGCTTCCAGGTGGAGTGCCCGACCCGCTCGGGCAAAATGAAGACCCTGGACCAGGTCGCCCAAGAACTGGCCCAGCGGCTGGCGCGCATCTTCTTACTCGACAAGGACGGCATCCGGGCGGTTTTCGGTTTCAACCGGATGTTCAACGCCGATCCTCATTGGCGAGACCTCATTCCCTTCCACGAGTACTTCCACGGTGATACCGGCCGCGGCTGCGGCGCCAGCCACCAAACCGGCTGGACGGGCTTGATCGCCCAGATCTTGATTGCCATGCATGGAGAAGGCCCGACTTAGAACCGCACTCCTATAGCGCAGCCACCTAGCGAACGCACTTTCGACAATGGCATCATTTCTACCTCTGGTCCCAGCCCAAGAGGGCGGTGAACCCTCTGGCCGTCCCCAAGCCTCGGAGCCCGATAAGCGCGGCCTTCCCGGCACACGCCTGGGAACGAACCGCAACGTCCGAGAGTTGGATTACGCTAACTGAGCGCCTGCCACCAGCTTGACGCATGACAAGCCAGCTGCAGCGGGCGGGCCCAGGTTTCGAAACTCAAGGAGGGCGTTTTTTATGGCCTACGAATCGCAAGAGAATCGAACAAGTTCTTTCAACCAACGGCTGACCCAATTCTGGGCGGGAAACGAAGGTCTCACGCTGCTCTCAATCGTACTTGGGCTGGCCATTTTCGTAGTTTTTCCGCTGCATGAAGTTGCCGCTCGCAGTCGAGTGGTTCTTGACATCGCCATCTCGGGGCTGATGGTTTCCGCGGCCTTGGCGGTGAATAAAGGCCGGATTACAACGTCCCTCGTTGTTATCGTTACCGTGGCCGCGCTGGCCGTCCGATGGATGGCGCGGAGTGTAACCAGCAACAGCTTCCGTGAATTCAGTACTGCGCTGATTCTTGTTGCCCTGCTTCTGTTTGCGCGCACCGTGCTGTTGGTGGTGTTCCGGCAGGGGCCGATCAGTTGGAACCGGATCCAAGGCGGGATTGCGGCATACCTTCTGCTGGGACTGGCGTGGGCATACGCCTATCAGCTCGCCGAAGAGATCCGTCCTGGGGCGATGCATTTTGGCTCTCCGCCCGGTGATCGGTACCAATTGACCGGCAAGCTGGTTTACTTCAGCTTTGTTACTCTAACCACTGTCGGTTACGGTGACATCACTGCCGTTCATCCTCTCGCGCGGTCTCTAGCCACGGCGGAGGCTCTTGTGGGCCAGCTTTTTCCTACCATCCTCATCGCTACGCTGGTCACGTTGGCCATGCAAGCGCGCCGCGAGTCATAGGCAAGTTTGCGGTGGATTGGTAGGCGAACCTGATCCACGCATCCGTACTTTCGAGGAC
>DATJKY010000270.1:0-8834 GCA_035490955.1 Terriglobia bacterium
AAGCGCAAGGCCAGTGAGGCCAGAGCGTACATCACCTTATCACCGATCAGTTCCGCGACCAGTACCGCCCAGAAGGCCAGGAGGACCCCGGTCGCGAAGGATGCGTGAACGGCTACCACACAGCCTCCACACTCACAGCCACTCGATCTTCAGGGCGGGGTGCAGCTCAAAGACGTTCGGCGCCGCTCCGGTCGCGTGGTGGGCGCGGTCGAAGAACCCGACGCCGGTGATTCGTGCTGCGGTCGGCTTCACCGCCGTCTGGAAGGCCGGCCTCTCGGCCTCTTCCCCTTCCGCGGGAGTTAGGAACGATTCCGGCATCTTGAAGTCCCTCACGGGAGGGACAGGGAGATCCCCTGAGAGCGAGTTGCGCGGCACCAACTTTGTGCCGCCCGGCGGCAAAACGAAGTCCTTCGGGGAGAGGTTGTGGACCAGCTTGTCGTCCACCGCCTGGCGCGCCTCCTGGATGTTCTGCAACCACGGCGAGTCGCCGATGAAAGTCGCGGTTGGAGTCGGCACTTCGGCCACGAGGGTGGCTCCACTGGCGCCCTGAAACACCAGGTGATAGTCGCCGTCGGCTTCCAGATTAAGAACGTTAATCGTGCCTTCCACCTGCCATATGGTGGTCTCGACCGGCTGGGCCCGCTTGCTTTGGAAGGCCGGCGGATCGGCGGTCAGGACCTCCAATCCTACCGGACGCGGCAGACTGACCAGCTCTTCCACTGTGGCAGGAACGATTCCGGCGCCCAGGTCCTGGCCGTTGATGATGTTCTTCCCAACTGCATCGCGATCCGGGTCCTGTCCCGTCTTCACCGGCCAGCGTTCCGAGCCCGGCTTAGTGACTAATGCTGGCTTGGCCGCCGATGGCGGCGGGGCGGCTTGCGCGCCGGCGTGCACACCACAGGCAGCCTTGATCTGCGCGGCCACGGCCGGGCTCACCGTGCTGAGCTGATTCACGTCGGTGATCGGACCAGGGCCGACGGCACCACCGCCACCGCCGCCGCCACCGCCATCACCAGGAGCAGGCCCGCCACCGCCGCCGCCATCTGCGGGATGGCCGAAAATCACGAAGCGGGGTGTGGCATCCAGGTCGTCGCCATCCTGGTTCCCCACTAACGTGTAACCCGTAGCTGCAAACAGCTTGCGGTCTGGAAAGACGGGCCGCGCGGTCAGATAGTCGCCCCAGTCAAAGTGTCCGTTCGAGTCGGGCAGGGGGCTGCGGTCGCCTTTTGCCGCCACCACACTCTTGCGATCACCACTGAGGAACCCAACCACATGGGAGGGGAATACAGCGCCTCCGATTGCGTAGGAAACGCCGACCTCATTGTTCGCGTTGGTCGCCAGGCCTGCATAGGCGATGGCGGAATCGGTATCGAAAAGGTTTACATTTTCGATCAGGCTCATGTCCGTGCTGTTGATGCGCGCCATCTGCACGAAGGGCTGGGGCCGGTGATTGGAGCCGGCGTCGACGGCCCAGGCAAACCACAGCTCGTTGCCGGCCAAAGTGGCGCCGGTCAGGCGCGGGTCCACCCGATCCAGCCAGCGGCGCCCGTCGGGCGTGCGCGAAATATAACCGTTGGTTCCAATCCAGCGAGCCACGGCCACGTCCTGCGAGGTCGGCGCCGCCTGGGCCTCTGGCCAGGAGAACACGGCCAGCGTGCTGGTGTCTCTGTGCGCAGCAAAATACGCGGTCTCGCCGCAGTTTTGGGCCACTCGGAAAGCGAATAGGTCCATGGAAACGAACTTCTCGATGCTGGGATTACCCTCGGCGAGGCTCTTGAGTGGGATCCTGACCACGGCCGAGCCGACGGTCTGGCCGTCAGGCCCAAAGCAGTTCGTGGTCATGTAGATAAAGTTCGCTCCGACCGCCAAGTCGGGGAAATCCATGAAGAAGCCGGGGATTCCCAGAATCTGGGTCGTTATGTCGAAGATGCGCCACCGGCCTGCCTTCACGTCGTTGGTCATGGCGAATGCCAGTCTTTGAATGTTGTCGCCCGTGGAGGGGCCGTACTGCATCAACCACATAAATGTGTCGATGGACGGCATGTAGTTGACCACCTGATCGCAGCAAAAGGTTACGCCTGGAGGATCGTCCGGCTGGGCCATGCTGTTGGGGTCGATGAACTTGAATGTGTTGCCGCCGTCGGTCGACACGGCTGCGTACCAGTTGCCGGTAAAGAACACCACGTCGCCGTTTATCGAGACACTTGGTTCGCCGACGTTACTGGCCGTGCGGTTCTGCGCGGGCTGGGTCAGCGGCGTATTAAGTACGATCTGAATGTCCTGGCCGGCGTCTTCAGCGCGGTGAATGAAGGCGCGCGTGTTGAGACTGTGGAACGGCCGCTCCTCGCCTTCCGCTACAAAGGGCAGCAGCCGGCGCCCATGAATGCTCTTGGGCTTCGTGACCTTGGGCGGGGCAGCAAGATGGCGTACCTCTATGAGACGCGTTTTAGCGCGCAAAGCCGTCGCACCCGCCTTACGAACCTCGGCGGCCTTCTTGGCCGCTGGCTTCGTCCTTGATCTCTTCTCCGGATGGTTCTTCATAAGGGCCTCCTAGAAACGCAGATTAATAATTGCAGGGGCTATGGACACAGTGCTGGAATTGTAGCTTCCGGGGTATAATACCCAGTGGTGGGTGCGAACATGTCACACAAACAAAATGATCGGCGAGACGAACGTAGACAAGGCTCGCCGGCTCCGCCAACTGCCGCCCCAGTCCCCTGCCGCGAGGTGGTGGTGACCCATCTTGAATCCCCGCCCCCATCAGGGAAAAAGAGCATCCACACGCGTCGCCCGGCACCGATTGTTCCCACCCGCGAGCAAAGGACCGGCGTACAGCCGGCAAGTGACGACGACTCCGAACAATCCCCTCGTGACTGACGGAACCGCGGTCTCGACCGGGAATTTCCATTTTCAACTCCGACGGCCCTCCACAGCGTACATCCGACTGGCACCGGGTGCAACTGTCATTCGGGTTGGGTTGGCGAAATGCGGTGAGTGCTTACTAAGACTTGCAGACTGGCTCTGGTAACTCCTTACAGAAGCGGAGGTTGGCTCAGACTGCACCTCGGCAGACACTGTCTGCATAATCGCAGATTTCTTCTTGGTCGACGCAGTGAGGCGCGCTGGACGGCGCGGTTGGAGTGGTTTGGTTCTAAGATCAGCGCAGGCTATTCATATCGCAGGGCGACCATCGGGTCCACTTTGGTTGCGCCGCGTGCAGGAATGTAACTTGCAAGTAGAGCCACGCCGGTCAGTGTGAATGAGACGGCAGCAAAGGTCAGCGGGTCGGTGGGCTTCACGCCGTACAGCAGGTTTGCCAGAAACCGCGTCAACCCAAGAGCCCCCGTAATACCGATCGCTACGCCCATCAGCGCCAGCCTCAGCCCTTGTCCGATCACCAACCTCAAGATGTCGCCCTTCTGCGCGCCATGTGCCATGCGGATGCCGAGCTCGTGCGTCTGACGTGCCACACCGTAGGAAATCACTCCGTAAATTCCAATGCTCGCGAGCGCAAGGGCCAGTGCCGCAAACGCGGCCAACAAAATCGTCGTAAAACGCCGCGATGCAAGAGAAGTCGAGATAATTCCGTCCATGGACTCGAAGCCATAGGCAACCTGCTCGCGATTCATCCCCTCGATTGCCCTCCGGATCGCCTCTACGCTCGCATACTCCGGCGATTGCCTGCGCAGCACAAAGCCCTCGGCCTTGGCCAGTAACGAAATAAATTGATCGGGAATTTGTGAGACGGGAAGGTAGATCTGAACCGACAGCGGCGATTGCTTGTCCTCGTCAAGCCCTCCCTGGTCGACATGGCCAACCACCCCCACTATCTCGAATGGTTCGTCGATACCGGCGAGATGAACACTCTTGCCAACTGCATCTTGATTCCGAAAGTAGTTCCGCGCAAAATCCTCGTCGATCACCGCCACGAAACGCGAATGCGAGTCGTCATCCGCCGTGAAAATGCGTCCATGCAGAACTGGAATTCTCATGACCTTGAAATAATCGGTACCCACGATATAATTCACTGCATTAGGCATCTCACTTTGCGTTGACGGCTTCGGATGTCCTTCGGCCCAAAAGCCAACAATATTGCCACCCTGCATCGGAAAGGCGCCATCGGTTATCGACACAGCATTGACGCCGGGAACGGCGGCAATAGTGTCCGTCAGGTGACGCAAACTCGCGCGAACTTGCTCTGGAGTTTCCTCCGCCGTTGAAGGGGGCAAGGCTACGTTGAACGTCAACACATTGTGGGGATCGAACCCGGGGTTGACGCGCCACAGGAACGTGAGGCATCGAATCGTGAGGCCCGCGCCGATTAGCAACACCACTGCCATCGCCATCTCCAGTACGACGAATACGTGCTGCGTGCGGTGACGAGAGCTACTCAAGCCAAGCCGGGCCCCCTTTAGACTGTGCTGCAAATCGGGACGCGCGCTCTGCAAAGCTGGCGCGAGCCCGAAGAGTACACCCACGAGGATCGAAGCAACCAGGGTAAAAGCGAGAACACGCGGGTCCAGCCGCACGTCATTCGCACGCGGAAGCGCCTCAGGAAGCGCCGCCAGCCCAGCCTTAGTTCCCCATGAGGCAAGCAGCAATCCCAGGCCGCCGCCCCCGAGCGCCAGTAGAACGCTTTCGGCAAGGAGTTGTCGGATTATGCGTCCCCGACTCGCGCCGAGTGCCGCACGGATCGCAAATTCTCTCGCGCGCCCCGTCGCACGGGCCAATAGCAGATTCGCTACGTTCGCGCATGCAATCAGCAGAACGAATCCTACAGCCGCTAAGAGCACGAGGAGCGCGGGCTGGACGTCGCCCACCATGCGCTCTTTGAGTGGGGTAAGCGCGATACCCTCGTTCTTATCTGAATCGGGATATGCCGAAGCGAGGTCTTGCGCAATGCCACCCATATCGGCACGGGCCTGCCGGAGCGTTACACCCTCTTTCAACCGCCCAACCGCAAAAATCCCAGGGTGGGCGCCGCGTTGCGACATCCACTGACTGTCGTAGGAGCCGATGGGAACGTAGACATCCCCGAGCACGAAATTCGTGCTCTTACAGCAAAAGTAGAAGTTTTCCGGAATTACGCCGATGACCGTGTAGCCCTTTCCATCGAGCGTCAGCATTTTGCCCAGGATTCCTTGCGAACCGCCAAATTTGCTTTTCCAGAATCCCCCGCTCAGAATCACCACTGGCGCAGCGCCTCGCCGATCTTCTTCGGAGGAAAAATTTCTCCCGACGACCGGCTTCACGCCGAGCAATGGAAAGAAACTGGCCGAAACCTGCGCCACCTTCACGCGCTCGGCTTCGCTTGAGCCGGTCAAACTGGAATCCGTGTGCCGGTACGCAGCGAGGGCCTCGAAGGTGTGATTCATTCTCACCCAATCGACAAAGTCCGGGTACGAGATTGCGAATTCCGAAAACGGCGGCAGAGTTTCAGCCAGTGCTATAAGCCGATGAGCATTCGGATACGGCAGCGGGTCGAGTAACACGCCGTTCACCACGCTGAAAATGGCTGTGGTGGCGCCGATGCCCAGGGCGAGGGCCAACACAGCCACTATGGTGAAGCCCGGGTTGCAGCGGAGCTGGCGCAGGCCATAGTGGGTGTCCTGCCAGAGGCTCGCAAGAAAGTTGTGCCCACCGCGGCTGCCTGGCACAATGGGCTCTTGCGGCGTTTCTTGCTCGACTCGGCGCAGACCTCTTGCTAGTAGGTCCTCGTCACTCACCTCTTTGAACGCCTGGTGACAGGCTTCATCTTCCGTCGCGCCACCGGAGACTAGCTCTTGATAACGGTCCTCCAGGTGCTGCGTCACCTCTTCAACGATTTCTGCTTCGCGCGCCGGCGTCAGCTTGAGTGGTCCAAGCCGCCTGAGAATCTCTTCTTTCCAATCAGGCATGTTCAACCTCTACGATGCGGTTGATGGCCGCAACAAATGCCTGCCAACCACGACGCTGGGAAGCCAGGACTTTTCGGCCTTCGGAAGTCAGGCGGTAATAGCGGCGCCGCCGCTGGCCGGCCTTCTCCACCCATCGGCCTTCGACCCAACGACGCTTTTCCAAGCGATAGAGCAGGGGATAGAGCGAGGCCACGTAGAAGCGTACTGTCCCTCCCGAGCGTTGCTCGATCAGCTTGCTGATTTCATAGCCGTGCCGCGGCCGGGCCTCTACGAGCGACAAAATCAGTAACTCGGCGCTGACCTTCTTCCACTCGAGATCTGAGGCCTTCGGTTCCATATATGGGCCATCAATATAGTAGCCGACCTCGGGGCCAGCGTCAAGTGAATTTTCCTCTTGGTTGCGGCCAGAAGGTCGCGCTGGGGGGTGATGGTTGGACACATCAAGCACAGTGTGCTGGGGGGCGATTCGGACAAGGGTGTTTACTATTACCCATGTACCAGCAGGCGCAGCCGCAAGCGTTCCTGGTGGTGAGGACCGACGGCGACCCGGTGAGTCTCTCCACCGCGATCCGCGAGGCGGTGCGCTCGGTGGACGCAGGCCAGACCGTCTACAGCCTGGCCTCCATGGACCAGCACATTGCGAATTCGCTTGGACCTCGCCGCTTCGCCGTGCATTTGCTGGGACTCTTCGCCGGCATCGCGGTGCTGATGGCGGCGCTGGGGCTATACGGTGTGATCAGGTATACGGTGGCCCAGCGCACGCAGGAGATCGGCATCCGCATCACGCTGGGCGCGCAGCGAGCGCAAGTGTTGAGTCCGGTGGTCGGGCACGCCCTGCGTCTCGCGGTTGGTGGAGTGGTCGCCGGCGCGGTGGCGGCCTTCGTGCTGGCGCAGCTGCTCGCCAGCCAGCTCTTCGAGGTCAGGGCCTTCGATCCCGCGACCTTCGGGACTATGGCGCTGGGGCTGCTCGTGGTAGCCTTCGCGGCCAGCTACGGACCCGCCCGTCGCGCGACCCGAGTGGACCCGATGGAGGCCCTCCGTTACGAGTAAAACGGCCGCCTCCAGGCGAAGTCGCACTCGTGTGCTGAGTCGCAAGTTGGTTGCAAAAGTCCTCGTTGAAGAGGGGCTGGGTCGTAGCCCCGTAAGGGGAAATATCCTAGCGCAGGGCGCCGCAGCCGGCGCTTTCACCGGAGGCTTGGTTATTGCGTTCCAAGGCGGGAAGTGTAGCGCAGGGTTCGATTTTCAACCCTGCGGTTCTCAGGGTTTGATTTGTAAGCCTGCGGTCTTTCCATTCCCTTCTGTGCACGCTTTTCAAACAAAGAAAGACAAAAGATCTTGACAAGCCGCCAGGGATTGAACAGCGAGCTCGCGCGCGGCGAGCCACAAAGAGGCCCGGCGCTACACTTGCTTCTCGTTGCTCCAGGTTGCCCGAAGGGCAACCCCGTGAGTAGCCGTAGGTGAAAACCTACGGAAATGAAACCCCACCCGGGTGGCGGCCCTGGCGGGGCCGGACAGTGGCCCACGGGCATGCCCTCACGGCCTCACGGGGTTGGGACGGTTGGCGCGGACGTCATCCGTAGGTTGCACCTACGGCTACTCACGGTTGGCCCCTGCCGGGGCCACATCATCGCTCCTTCGGAGCTGAATTCTTCAACGAACTTCCGACTCGTACACTACCACTACCGCGCGATAACTGACTTATCTTACCGCCGCGACAGATAGCTCTGGGCTGACGACATGCAAAGAGTGCGAGAGCGTCGCCGGGTGGTTAACCAACACAGAGGTGCCGATGTCAGCCTTGATCGGTTATTGGCAATCCTGGCGAACCGACCTGGACTTGAACTTATCCCGCTGGAAGCGTAAAGTAACCCCTTTCCGAGCCGTAGGCGAAATCCAAAATCAGGCTTGCCCTGATTAAGTCTCCGCAGGCGGCCGTGAATCTGGTGGTTGGAGCATCCGAGATGTTACTCCTTGCAGGAAGCCTTCGCGGCCCTCATGCTGTATTACGCCCACGGTGACGTAATTGACACGAAGCCCGCATTTGGGATCTTCCCGGAGCAGACCTCGAACCTGACGAGCTTCCGGGATCAATGCCCGGCGCCTGCTACGCGCCGCATCGACATAGGAGGGAAGCATGGCTGATGAAGCGTACAGTTTCAATGTCGGAGAAATTCAGTGCGCTCCGCTGAGCGACGGCAGTTTGCCCTATCCGCCGAACTGGTTTTTCGCCAACGTGCCTCAGCAGCGCCTCGAGGAAGAGTTGCGGGCCCACGGACTTCGCACCGACGAGGTCACCGGTACCTACACCTGCCTGCTGGTCTCGACCGGCAAGAATAAGGTCCTGATCGATACGGGGGCTGGTAAGATCGCCGCATCCACCGGCGAGCTGATGGTCAACCTCGAAAAGGCCGGAGCACACCCGAGCGAGATCGATACGGTGATCCTGACTCACGGGCACCCGGATCATATTGGGGGCACGCTGGATGCCGAAGGGAAGCCAGCGTTTCCCAATGCGCGGTATTTAATGTGGAAAGACGAGTGGCAGTTTTGGACTTCAGAAGAGCCTGACCTCAGCGCCATGCCAGTGCCGGAGGAGCTTAAGACAGGCCTGATCCTCGGAACGGCGCGGCGCTGCCTGCCCCCGCTTCGCAAGCAGATTGAGTTGGTGGAAAAGGAATCGGAAGTCGTTCCCGGAATCCATCTCCTGCATACACCCGGCCACACTCCGGGTCATTTAGCGGTGGCCGTCACATCGGGAACAGACTCGGTTCTGCACGTCGCCGACGCGGTGCTGCACCCTATTCTCATGGAACAGCCCACTTGGCGGACGGTCTTTGATTTGGAACAGGACCGGGCTGCCGAGACCCGCCGCCGGCTTCTGGACCGGGCTGCCGCCGACAAGACAAAGGTGATGGCCTATCATTTCCCGTTTCCTAC
>DATJKY010000271.1:0-2000 GCA_035490955.1 Terriglobia bacterium
AATCCGATATAGTGGTTGACGTTCATGGGGTTCTCCTGTGTGAGGTTTCTGAGCCGGCTGTCCTAAGCCGGTCTCGGCATTGTAGCCTTCAGGAGAACCCTTCTTCATCTCAGCCCTTATACATTCAAACAGGCAGGCGGAGCAGGGCGTCTCACTCGAGGCCCAGGAAGCCAAGATTCGCGCCATGGCCACCGTGCAAGGAGCGGAGTTGTTCGAGGTCATCGTGGACGGGGGCGAATCGGCCAAGAACCTGAACCGCCCTGGCCTGCAGCGTCTGCTCGGCCTGGTGGACAGCGGCAAAGTCGAGGCGGTGATTATTGCCAAACTCGACCGGCTCACGCGCTCCGTGAAGGACCTCTGCAGCTTGCTGGAACTGTTCGAGAAGCGCAGCGTCGCGTTGATCTCGGTTGCGGAATCGCTCGATACGGCGTCGGCTGCCGGCCGCCTGGTGATCACCATCATGGCGGCGGTCTCGCAGTGGGAGCGTGAAGCGATCGGGGAAAGAACGCGGGATGCGCTGCGGCACAAGCGCACCAGCGGGGAACGGGTGGGGAATATCCGGTTCGGATTCCGTCTCAGCCCGGACGGCAAGCACGTCGAACCTGACCCTGGCGAGCAAGGCGTGCTTACGGAAATCGGTCACCTGCGCCAGAGCGGCCACACTATGCGAGGGATCGCGGCCGCCTTGAACGGCAAGGCGCTGCGGACCCGCTGCGGCTCGGCCTGGCGGCTGGAGCACGTGGCGCGAATCATCAAGCAGGCAACCGGTCCTCGCTGAGCCCGGAAAGGGAAGGCCTTCTCAGTGTGGAAACACTGGCGCCTCCGAGGCTCAGCCCTGCTGACAAAATCCGTTGGTGGCTGGACCATGACCGGCGGAATTAGCCCGGCGTGTTTTATTGGGCAACCGCGAAACCGCAGGAGAGTGTCCCGAATCGGGACAATATCGGTAAACAGACACGTGGCCGAACGCCCGCCAGCCGTGGTGCGGTGTCCTAATTGTCTTCCGCAAGGGGGGCTGCTCCCGGACTTCGAGAGCGAATCGCTCCAGCACTCCGCCAAACCCGCAAAGTCATATACTGGTTTCAAACTCATTCAACGAGGTGAACCTGAACCATGCACATTGTGGCTGGGAAGCACCCACTTGACCCCATTGACCACTGCATGAAGAATAGAACGCATGTACAAATGCTTGTGGCTCTGGTCATCGTCGGTGTCGTCGGAGTCCGGGCCCAGGATGACAGCTCGTACCCGGTACCGACTTGGCCCGGGGATCGAGAGTCTGCAGCCATTCCAGAAGGCAAATACGTCTTTTTGACGCCAGATCGCCACGACATTATTGTGCTGGTACCCAAAGACAAGGACCTAAAGGGCCCAAAGATTCCAATCAGGGTTCCGCTCAAAAACGACCTGAAGCCTTCTATTTCGATTTCAGTTCTCTCGTCGGGCGGTTTAGGCGGCTTGTTTACTTACCAGTATTCCCTTGCGAACAAAAGGGTTGCGCGAGACGCCATCGGCTCATTTACGCTGGTCGTGCCGGCCCAGGATTCTTCCCTCGAAGTACCCTACGTCCCGCCTGTTCCGGGCCATGCTTGGCCGGGAGCCCGCGCTCATGCCGTCATAGCTTCGCAAGCAATATTCCCGTGGGTGCCGCGGGGCCGCTACTTACATTGGTTCCAGCAGCCGGAGAGAAATGTCGTTACACCTGGAAAGGTGATAGATGGTTTTACTATCAAGTCTTCATTCCTGCCTGGTCTGACCACGGCATGGTTGTCCTCGGGCGAACTGGTGAATTTTGACCAGTCGTGGCCTGAGGAGATTTTCAAACAACTGGAACTGCTCGAGGACTTTCGCTTCCGGCGAGTGTTTGTGCCCACGATTGGGCCAATGTTTACGTCGACGACCCCGAAGCCTCTAATCGCGGGAGAGCTTGTCAAAGACCTGCAAGCGCTCGTGAAGTACGGCTGGCTTCGACCGGCGAGCCTGTTCACTAAAGAGGCGCT
>DATJKY010000272.1:0-6568 GCA_035490955.1 Terriglobia bacterium
GTCGTTCACGAAGTCCTCTCCGCTGGAGCCAAGGGCATTGTGCTGAAGACGGATCTCGATTCCTCGCTCGTCCAGGCGGTGGAGACCGTCGCCCAGGGCAAGCCCTTTTTCACCTCTCGAGTGGCGGAAACGGTGCTGAAAAGGTACCTGGCTCAAGGTGCTGCGAAAGACAAAGCTGAGGGGCCAAACTATGACGCTTTAACTCCGCGCGAACGCGAAGTGCTGCAATTGCTCGCCGAAGGCAAGAGTAATAAGGAGGTGGCGAGCATCCTGGGCATCAGCACGCGAACCGCCCACACTCATCACGCCGAGATCATGCTCAAGCTCCAGCTGAAGTCGCTCTCCGATCTGGTCCGCTATGCCATGCGGAACGGACTGATCCTGCCCTAAACTCGTCACTGTTCTTTAGGGTGGGACGGGGCTGCTCTTCATTTTCACCATTCACCATTGCCAACTCACTATTCGCTAGTCACTATTCGCCCGTAGCACAAACCCAGGCTGTATAATGACGGGTTAAGATCTTCGGCCCTCGGAGACTACGGGCACTAGTCTAGGGCTAGTGTGTTGAGTCACAAGTTCGTTGAAGAATTCAGCTCCGAAGGAGCGACATAACCTAGCCCAGGGCGCCAGCCCTGGGTTGGGCTCTCCCTCTCCCTTGCCCCTCTTCCGCCCGCGCGGGAGAGGGGTGCCGAAGACGGAGTGAGGGCCCTCGGACCCAGGGCGGCGCCCTGGGCTAAGATAGTGCGCCCCTAACGGGGCTGGCCGCTCCGGTCCCGGCAGTGCGACTTATTCAACGAACTTGCAACTCTGGACACTCGGGATCGGAATGACAGGCAAGGGGGACTTTCATTCGTCATTTCTTCGGTGTCTTTGTGCTGGGCGGAGCCCTCGTCAATGAGGAAGGGGACAGAATGAGTCGGAAAGCTGCTCTGGCCTTTGGCCATCGGGCGATCCGGGTGCTGGCGGCCGGTTTCTGTTTCACAGCCGTGCCGAGTCTCTACCGTTTCGTGAACCCCCAACAGACGCACAAGGCCTCGATTAGCCTGGCAACTCAAAAGGATGCCCGGCTGAAGCCGGCCTCTAGGAGCGCTCCAGCGAAGCCTGTGCCATCAGCCTCCGCATCGGCGCAAACGCAGCGCAACATCGGCAAAGCCTACTACGAGCAGGGTAAGTACCCGGAGGCGATTGCCGCGTTCCAAAAGGTGGTCGCCTCCGGGCAAGCGGTAACCATGGACCACCTGGCCCTGGGCCAGGCCCTGATGCAGGCTAATCGACTGGACGAGGCGCTGGGTGAGCTCAGCACCGCCAAGCAGATGGACCCCAAGCTACTCGCCATCGATTACAACCTGGGCATCCTCTACAAGCGTGAACTCCGCTACCCGGAAGCCGAGGCCGCGCTTAAGCACGTGGCGGAGGTCGACCCCAGCGATCCGGCGACTTGGTTCAACTTAGGTACGGTTTACTTCGCCCAGAAGAAGCTGAATGAAGCGCTGGACGCACACCAGCATGTGGCGCAGATGGGCTACGCGCGGGGCAAGAATTTCTACGTCGCCTCCACCTTTCACCTGTTCACCATCCTTACCCGCCTACAGCAGAAGGCGGAAGCGCAGAAGTTCCTGAAGATCAACCAGGAACTCCGTGACAAGGTCCCCGGCATTTCGCTGCAATATCCCGCGCTGGAAGCCGGCAAGTATGGCGTGCTGGTCGTTCCTCCGGCTCCGATCACCATCCCGGCCCGCAAGGAGATGGCTGAGAAAGTAAGCTTCACAGAGATCACCGCCAAGTTGGGCGCGACGTTTCCCAGTGCCGTGCCCTTGGCGGGAGTCTCGCAGGTCCGGCCAGACCATTTCCTGGAGGACTACGCTCGCAAGGGCTTAGTACCACTGCTGGGCAGTTCGATGGCCATCGGTGACTACGACGGCGACGGCCACCCCGACCTTTATGTGGTCAGCCCGGCGGGCACGAACCACCTGTATCATAACAACGGCGACGGCACGTTCACCGATGTCACGGACAAGGCCGGAGTAGCCGGGCCCGGAGCCAGTGTTTCTGCCACTTTCGCTGACTACGATAACAGCGGCCACCCCAGCCTTTTCGTCGCCGGTCTCGGAGGCGTAACGCTCTACCACAACGACGGCAAGGGGACATTCACCGACGCTACCGAAAAGGCGGGGCTGAAGGGCAAGGCCGGTGAGCTCGATACGCACGCAGTGCTGTTCGACACGGACAACGACGGTTTTGTGGATCTCGTGGTTACCGCCTACACTGATCTGGCAGAGCCGCCCCAGCAAGGGAAGACCGCATTCTCCTTCCCGGAGGACTTTCCCGGCCTCACCTCACGGTTATATCGCAACAACGGCGACGGCACTTTCACCGACGTCACTGCCTCCTCCGGCCTCACCGCCAAAGGGCGTATGCGGAAAGCGGTGTTTGCCGATTTCAATAACGACGGCTATACGGACCTGCTCTTCGTGCGCGACGATGGCGCGCCGCTCCTTTACATCAACAAAGGCGAGGGCAAATTCGCGGACAGCACGGCGGAGGCCGGCGCGGCGCTGGTCCAGTCTTCGGCCGTAGACGCTGAAGTCGCGGACTTTAACCACGACGGCAATTTTGACCTGGCGCTGTGGTCCCTGTCAGGCTACCAGGTGTTGCTGAACCATGGGAATGCGAAATTTGCGGCAGCCGGTCCGATGCCTGCCGTGACGCCACCCTCCGGGATCTTCGCCTTTCGCGGCACGGTGGCAGACGTGAACGCAGACAGCTTTGATGATCTGGTGGCGGTCGATGCGGGTGGCAAGTGGCATCTGATCGCGAATCACGCCGGCAAGTTCTCCGACCAGAGTCTGGAATTGACGGCCGGAAAGACTCTCAGCCAGCTCGTGCCGGCCTGGCTCGTCAATCCCGGTAAACTCGACCTGGTAGGCGTAGAAACCTCCGGAAAAGTTTTCGCTTTTGAAAGGCAAGGACCTCCTGCCCGCTGGGTGGAGGTGAAGTTCGACGGCTTCAAGAGCAATAAGCAGGGAATCGGCAACATCGTTGAGTTCAAGGCCGGTAACTTCTACAAGAAGGCCTTGGCCACCGGTGGTCCGGTGCGTGTCTACACCGGCGACCTCAACAAGCTGGACGTGGTGCGCACCACCTGGCCCAACCAGGTGGTGCAGAACTCCATCGACGTTGCCACCAATCAGCTGGTAGACGTGCGCGAATCCGAGCGTCTGGCAAGCTCCTGTCCCTTTCTTTACGTTTGGGACGGCAGAGAGTACGTCTTCTTCACCGATATTCTGGGTGTGGCGCCGCTGGGGGAACTTCTGCCGGATGGGACCAGGATGAAACCCAATCCCGAAGAACTCGTGCGGCTGGGAAGTAATGTCCGGCAGCAGAACGGCAACTACATCTTTCAAGTCACGGATGAGATGCGGGAAGCGGACTACTTCGATCAGTTGCGCCTGTTGGCCGTTGACCATCCGGCGAGTGAGGAAGTCTACTCGAACGAAATTTTTTCTTCGTCGCCGCAGCCACCGTCGCTTTACGCGGTGGGCGAGCAGCGCTTCCCGGTCTCCGCCGTGGATGACCACGGCATCGATGTGCTGGCCTTGATTCAAAGAGTCGACGGGCGGTATCCCACCGACTTCCGCCAGGACCGTATCCTGGGCCTCGCCGAGCCACATACGCTCACGCTCGAGCTCGGCGACTTTCCTCGGAATCGTCCGGTGGCCCTGTGGCTGACGGGTTGGGTGTTCTGGACGGACTCCAACGCCTCGCGTGCCCTCATATCCAATTCCCAGCTTCAAATGATCGCGCCCTACCTCCAGGTGCGGGACGACCGCGGACAGTGGGTAACGGCGGTCCCCGATATGGGACTGCCGAGCGGCACCAACCGCACTATAACCGTCGATCTGACCGGCAAGTTTCCCACCTCAGATCACCACCTCCGCATCGTGACGAATTTCTGTGTCTACTGGGACCAGATTTTTTTCACCACCGATCAAACCCTCATAACCACGGCAGGGATCGCGGCTTTGCCGCCTGCTGTGCGGAAAGGCTCAGCCTTTCCCGCCCCGCAGGCTCAAGAAGGAGATAAAGAGTCTAGGCTCGGCCGCTTGGCGGGAAGCCGTAGGCTTTCCGCACAGCAGGCGGCGGAGCCGCAGCCGCCCTTGCAGGCACAGGCGAGTGTGGCCGAGCTGCCGCTGGTCTCGGCTGACCTGCACTATCGGGGGTTCTCCACCCCCGTCAGTGATTCCCAGCACCGAAAACCCGATTCCTTTGACTACCTGCATGTACTGGCCTACGCCCCCTGGAACCCCTTCTTGGGGAATTACACCCGGTACGGTGAAGTTAGCAAGTTGCTGGCGCGCACGGATGATCGCTTGGTCGTGATGGCCACAGGAGACGAGATGACAGTGAAATTCAGTGCCCGGGGGCTCGCGCCGCCGAAGCCCGGCTGGAAGCGCGACTTCTTCCTCTATGTTTCAGGCTACGCCAAGGACGGCGAGCCCAACACGGCTTACTCCAAGACGGTAGCGCCTCTACCGTTTCGCAGCATGTCCAATTACCCTTATGAGCCTGAGAGCTATCCGGATGGTCGGGAACAGAGAGCTTACCTGCGCGAGTACGAGACGCGGCCGGGGCATGCGCTCATTCCGCCGCTGGCGCCGGCGGTCAGGTAGCGTCTTGGAGAGCGAAGTGGTAGCGCAGACTTTCGCTTCTCAGAAAGTCTGCGGCCTGTCCAGACGAAGGACTTCCGAGTTTCGGCGAATCGCGGCATTTGTTCTTTGAAGGTGACCTTGTGCAAAAGACTCCGTTTGACGTGATTGTGGTCGGTTCAGGAGCGGCGGGAGGATGGGCGGCCAAACGGCTCTGCGAAGCCGGGCTGAAGGTAGCGCTAGTGGAGGCCGGGCGGCCTCAGTCGGACAAGAACTTCACCGAGCACATGGCGGACTTCCAGCTCAAGTACCGCGACAAGGCTCCTGAGATCATCCGCCAGACGCGTCCCATTCAGAAAGACTGCTATGCCTGCATGGAGTACAACTACCACTGGTTCGCCAGCGACCTGGACGAGCCCTATACCACGCCCAGCGATATGCCCTTTAGCTGGCAAGGGCGGCTGCGCGTGGTCGGCGGGCGCACCAACGTTTGGGGTCGACAGAGCTACCGCCTCAGCGATCTCGACTTCAAGGCCGCCTCCCGCGATGGTTACGACGAAGACTGGCCGCTCAGCTACAAGGACCTTGCTCCTTATTACGACGTTGTGGAGGAGTACGTCGGCATCACCGGTATGAACGAAGGCGTTTACGAGTTGCCGGATGGCAAGTTCCAACCTCCTATGGGGCTCACCTGCGCCGAGGCGCTCTTCCGCACCCGTCTGAAGGAGAAAATGGGACGTGTGGCCACGCTCGGCCGTTCAGCCAATATCACCAAACCGCTCAACGGGCGCGCGCCGTGCCATTATTGTGGGCCGTGCGAGCGCGGCTGCCAGACGCACTCCTATTTCAATTCCGCTTTCACCACCGTCGCCGATGCGCTCAACTCCGGCAACTGCACACTGATTACGAACGCCATGGCCTACAAGGTGTTGATGGAGGCGACTTCCAACCGCGCCAAGGGCGTGCTCTACATCGACCGCACTGACCGGCAGCCCCACGAGGTATACGGCCGTGCCGTTGTTCTGTGCGCTCAGGCTCTGGAGTCCGTGCGCATCCTCTTCAACTCCTCCACACCGCAGTACGCGAACGGCCTCGCCAACTCCAGCGGCGTGCTTGGCCACTATCTCATGGACCACGTCACCGGGGGCGACGCGTTCGGGGAGTTGCCGGAACTCGGCGGCAAGCCCTCGTTGAATGGACCCCACCGGCCCGATGGCATCTACGTCATCCGCTTCCGCAACACGCATGACGGCCCGCGCTCCACCAAGTTTCTGCGCGGCTTCGGCTACCAAGGAGAAGGAGGAGTCAGTTTCAACTGGCGCGCGCCGGGCTTTGGCGATGCCTACAAGAGGGATCTGATCGAACCCAAGGTCTTCATCGGCTTGGGCGGCTTCGGCGAGTGCCTGCCGCGCTGGGAGAATTATGTAGAGATTGACCGCGACCGCGTGGACGCCTTTGGCATTCCCGTGCTTAAAATCCACATGGCCTACGGCGAGAACGAACGCGCCATGATCAAGGACATGGGTGACTCCGCCGGCGAGATGCTGGAAGCCGCCGGCGCCAGGAACGTGCACGTTGAGAAGAAAATGTCCGCGCCCGGCTGGGCCATCCACGAGGTGGGCATCGCCCGCATGGGCGTTGACCCGAAAAAATCGGTGCTCAACCAGTTCCAGCAGACCCACGACATCAAGAACCTTTTCGTCATGGACGGCGCCGGTTTCACCTCCACCGCCTGCCAGAACCCAACTCTCACCATCATGGCGCTCTCGGTCCGCTCATGCGACTACTTGATGGACGAGCTAAAGAAGGGAAACGTGTGAACTTGGCCTTGAGCTGACTTGTGGGGAGAAATCTGGCTATATTAGGGTTATACGACACTGACGACATTGAGTTAGTATTTGACGGAAAGAATGAAAAGCAAG
>DATJKY010000273.1:0-8697 GCA_035490955.1 Terriglobia bacterium
ATGATGTTTCACTTCGGCTACCACAACGCAGCCGAAGTGAAGAAGAACCGCAGCTTTATCCGCGCCGACGATCGCCTGAGAAAAGAAGGACTGGTGCGCCATCTCTGCCTTTCTCAGCACAGCTACCAGGGAAACTGGAAAGTCAAGGACGGTGAACCTGCATACGAGATTCTGACCGCGGGCCATGGAGAATCTCTCTGGACTCGGTCTGCTGATTTGCCACGATCAAGCTACCACTTTGGGGGAGACGTGCGCGGTGAGAGCCGTCACGTAACCCTGTGATTTTCGTCACTCGGTTGGACGGAACCGCTTCAACTCGCGGCACTCCAATTGCGGTCTCGATTTTTTTGTCGACGGATCAGGGCCGAGCAAACTTGAGCAAACCACTTGACAGGCGGCACTCCAAAGTCGTAAGTAAAAAGTTAGCTTGCGACAGTTTGACCCCGTTCTGGCGCCATGAAGAGTCCGGTGTCGCCCGAGCGCCGTGGGTGCTTATGCTTCAGGTTTAGACTAGAGTACCGCCCTTAACCCGCCGACGGCGGGTTGGCATTCTCGCTCGGTCTAGAGTATTGCGTAATTACTTTGAGGGTCGCGGCATGGGGATCCCGACTTTTACTCTCTTCGCGGTTCTGCTGGGAATTTACCCGACCCCCCTACCGGCGACGCCCGACGAACCGCTTGCCCACTACAGCCACGCCGATGCCTTAGCTGCTAAGGGTGAGCTGGATGCTGCCATAGCGGAATACCAACAAACTCTGAGTCTGAAACCGGACCTCGCCCAAGCTCACAAGGGGCTCGCCGAGGCACTTGAGAAGAAGGGAGATCGGGAGCAGGCCCTGGCGGAGTACCGCGAAGCGGTTCGCCTGAAGCCGGACGACGCCGAAGCGCACCAACGTGTCGCGCACATCCTGCGAGCCAACAGAGACCTGGATGCGGCCATCGCCGAATACTTCGAAGCCGTCCGCCTGGACCCCAAGAATGCCGAGTATCACGGCGACTTGGGCTCGGCCTTGTACGCCAAGCGTGACCTGGACCGTGCCGTTGCTGAACTGAGTAAAGCGCTGGCTCTCGAGCCGGAATCGGCGGAGACACACCAGAAACTGGGCAATGCGTTGCGGGACAAAGGGCAGCTCGACGGAGCCATTGCCGCATACCGCGAGGCTTTACGCATCAAACCCGACTACGGCGAAGCACACTACAACCTGGGTGTTGCCCTGCACGCGAAGGGGGACGTCGCCGGTGCAGCCAGCGAGTATCGCCAGGCGATCCCGTTGCGACCTGATCTCGTGGAAGCGCGCTTTAACCTTGCTTCGATACTCCGCGCTCAGAAGGACTTCGACGGCGCCGGCAACGAGTATCGTGAGGCCATTCGGCAGAAACCCGGCTACGCTCTAGCCCACGTGGAACTGGCCAATCTGTTGGCCACGCAATCGGACTGGGATGGCGCCGTGAACGAGTATCGCGAGGCATTGCGCCTGAGGCCCGATGACGCGCCTACCCACCTTCGCCTTGGCCGGGCCCTCAACCAGACAGGCGACCCGGAGGGTGCGGCCGCAGAATATCGTGAGGCCCTGCGCGTGAAAACAAACGATCCGGTGCTGCTCTGCGGCCTCGGGAATGCGCTCGAGAGCCAGGGCAAACTTGACGAAGCTATTACCGTATACCGGCGGGCGATAGGCGTACAACCGGACTTCCCGGCGGCGCACAACAATCTCGGTGCTGCGCTACAGGAGAAAGGGGAGACCGACAGAGCCATCGTCGAGTATCGCGAAGCGTTGCGGTTGCGGCCGCAAGATGCCAACACCCGCAACAATCTGGGTGTCGCGCTAGCGGCCGAAGGAGACCTGGACACGGCCATCAACGAATACCACGAGGCGTTAAAGCTACAGCCCGACTTCACCAAAGCCCACAACAACCTGGGCCGAGCCCTGGCTGACAAGGGTGACTGGGACGCGGCCCTCGCTGAACACCGCCAGGCATTGCGGCTCCAGTCAGAGGACGTCGTGGCGCACTGCGACCTCGCATTTGCGCTTCGGGGCAAGGGCGACCGGGCTGGAGCCCTCCAGGAATATCGCGCCGCGCTCGATCTGCAGCCGGAGAGTGTGCTGGCTCATAATAGCCTGGGTCTAGCGCTGGCAGAAAAGGGCGACCTCGATGGTGCCATAGCCGAATATCGCGCGGCGATACACCTAAAACCCAGAGAGGGGTTTGCTTACAACAACCTGGGTCTGGCGCTTGCGGCGCGCGGCAACCTGGACGGTGCCACCGACGCCTATCGCCAGGCGCTGGGCGCCAACCCCGATTCCGCCGTCGCCCACTATAACCTTGGTGTGGTGCTCGGCGCTCAGGACAGAGCCGAAGAGGAAATCGCCGAATATCGACAGGCACTGCGGCTCAAGCCAGACCTGGCCGTGGCACACGGCAACCTCGGGGCAGCTCTCGATGACCAAGGTGATCTGGATGAGGCTGTCGCGGAATATCGGTCCGCGTTGGCTCTGAGACCCGGCGACGCCATGATACATTACAACCTGTCTCTGGCGCTTGCAGCCCGGGGAAAACTGGAAGACAGCCTGGAGGAATATCACCAGGCGGTGAAGCTTGAATCGAGTTTCGCGCTGCCGGAGACGAATCTGGGCCGGGCTCAGAAGGCTAAGGGAGACTTCGAGGACGCCGTGGCTGAATATCGCCACGCATCGCGTTCACATTCCGACGATCCTGCAGCACTGGGCAACGTCGGCAATGCTTTCGACGATGAACAACCACTTGCGGAAGGGGTTCGAGAGAACCCCGTACTGCCAGTACAAATTACAGCGAATACCGGCAAGGCGGGAAGCTGACGCTTAGTTGGTAGTCTTCTCTGCAGTAACTCGACGCGTAAGTCGTTTAGATTGAACAACTCCTCTGCCGTCGAGTTACCGCCCATTATGGGCAGCCCAACGGCTGTGAATGCTCGGGAGACAAAGGGACCCCAACTGAGCGCGGAGTGAAAGCCTCCTCAGACCCAAGGACGCGACAGTGAACCCTAGGGCGGCGATTATTACTGTTCTCCTGTCGATGGCCCTGAGCCCGACTCCAGGGAGGGCGTTCGCCGCCGCCCGTGCCCTTTCGGCATCGGGTTCAGACACCGCCGAAAAGCAACACTGGCATCTCCGCGGCCAGGTCACGAATCTGCGCGGCGAACCGCTTAGTGGCGCGGAAGTTCGTGTCCAAACCAGCTTGGGGGTAAGTTCGGTACGCAAGCTTGAGAGCAATCTCAAAGGAGAATTCGAGACCGATTTCGACGCATTTAACCGGCCTAGTAGGCCTCTCCAGATACAACTCGAAGCGACGAGGAACGGATATCGGGATGCTCGCGAGAACGTGGAGTTCGAATCATCGGACAAGATCCGGCTTATCAGGCTGGTGATGCGAAAAGACGAAACGGACGCGCAGCAACTCTCCTTGGAACAATTGACCGCCCAGGTTGCGCGGCGACTTCGCTTTTCAAGCGGCGAGGACTCGCCATCCCCGTCGGCAGTGCCTGGCTGCGAGCAGGGTGCCCGGGAACTGGTGGAAGCGGGAAGGGCGGAGTATGCGGTGAGAATGCTTACAGGGGCCGTCGCCGAGCACGCTGAAAGTGTCGAGTGCCAGACGTTGTTGGGTCTGGCGCTGCTGAACTGGGGAAGCTGGTTCGGGGCAATCGAACGGCTGAACGCAGCCGCCCGGCTCACTGTTTCTCAGCAGACCAAGCCGAGAAGGGCGGAACCGTTTCTTGTTCTGGGCATTCTTGAAACCTGGGAAGGCGAACAGCGGAAGGCAGCCGGTTTTTTTGTTCGCGCCCTCGACGCTGACCCTGCTGACCCTCTGGTCCTCCAGGAACTCGGCCGTTGCTTCATTCTGCAACGCAACGTCGAGGCTGCGGACGTCTACTTGGTGAAGGCTATCCAGCAGAGCGCTCCCCAGGAGTCACACCTGTTGCGTGCTCAAGCCCTCCTCGAAGAAGGCAATCCAGCCCAGGCGCAGACAGAGATGGCCGCCTACCTCGGCAACCGCAAGCCCAAACAGTTGCCCCAAGCCGTTCGCTACCTATGGACCATGATGGAACAGCGGGTGGAACTGGAGTCGACCGGCCATGTCCAGTCGGTGGTGGACCAGCCTGTGGCGGAACTGATGCACGACCTGCCGGAGCTCAAAGGGCTGCAAGTTGCCGAGGATCAGCAACAGCTCAGCGCCATCCTGCAGAAGGTCAGTCAAAATGTGGAGGCTTTCTTCAGCAGTTTTCCCAGCACCACGTCCTTGGAACAACTCCGAATGGAGCGATTGCATCGGGATGGCAGCGTCGCTGAGGCCCGCAACCAGGGCTTTCAATACCTGGTCCTGGCGGAAAAACAGAAGACCTCCCAACCCAACTTCGAAGAATACCGGACCGACGCCACAGGATCGCGCGCCGCGCAGGGTGGTCTCGGAGGCCGGTTCATGGTCACTCAGGGATTTGCTGCTGCGTCCCTCCACTTCCATCCTACATTTCGTCGCGGGTGCAAGTTTCGCTATCTCGGGCGGCAGTCCGTCGAGGGCCGTGACGATTTGATTTTGGCCTTTGCTCAGCGGCCCGAGACGGCAGAGGTACTGGAGTCCTTCCGCATAGGCCAAGTGGGCACCGTTGTTTTGATCCAGGGTCTAGCGTGGGTGGACGCTTCGACCTATCAGATTCGGAGGTTGCGAACCGACCTGCTGAAACCCCTACCCCTCATTCATCTGGACCGACAGACGACGGATATCAGCTTCAAACAGGTGAGCTTCACGGACGTGAAAACCGACGTCTGGCTGCCCCGTCAGGTCGCCGTTACGGTGGACTGGAATGGCCGCGTCTACCGGAACTGGCACACTTATTCCGATTTCAAGCTCTTCAACGTCGAAGCCCGGCAAAAGAAGGCAGCGGCGGCAGAGAGTCCCGCCAAGTGAGCGCGCCGCCTCGCGCTGTAGCGATGCCTGGAACCTGTCCTTTTGAAATGGGAATACGGTCTGTTGCCGAGAAAGGCCACGGCAGAAGACCGGTACCGGGCCGACGGCCGAGAATGTGATAACCTGTAATAAGGAAGGGGTGCAGTCTATGTCGACTACCGTCACGTCCCATGTCGAAATCGACGACGAAGGTGTTGCCTGGATCACGGCCGCCAACACCAAGGTAACTGAAGTCGTCCTGGATAAGCTCACCTATGGGTGGAGCCCTGAAGAGATTCACCGTGAGCATCCGCACCTCACGCTCGCCCAGATTCATTCTGCCTTCGCGTATTACGACGAGAACCAGGAGAAACTTGACGCTGAGATTGCGCGACGGGGGCGGAAGGCCGAAGACTTGGCAAGGCAGGCGGCCGATCCCGCTCTCCGCCGTAGCTTCTCGACCTCAAGCGCTGCTGTTGAGCGTCCGCCTTTACATGGACGTCCACATCCCGTACGCCATTACAACCCAATCGCGTCTGCGTGGTATTGACGTTCTGACCTCACAGGAGGATGGGACGCAGGAGCTAGACGACTCGAAACTGCTCGATCGCGCCTCTGCTTTGGGCAAGATCTTGGTGACTCAGGACGACGATTTGTTGCGCGAGGCTTCGGCACGCCAGAAACAAGGCCGACCGTTCGTGGGAGTTGTTTGTGCTCGCGCTATCCGCGTTACCATCGGCCAATTTGTCGTTGGCTTGGACTTGCTAGCGCGAGTTTTCGCGCCCGGAAAAGTGGAATGAGCGTCAAAAGCCCCGGTGGTCGCGTGTTACGGTCGAGTCCCTGGGTTATGAGATTGCATGCAGCGGGAACACCACGCTTGGAACCGCACAATAGATGTTTACCGAGCTGCCGCCTTTTCTTGCCGGGTATGCTTTTTCCATCGTTGGGAAAGGCGGTAGCTGTGCTGCCGCAGTCCAAGGTGCGGCTGGCCGCTGTGGTGTGCCTTCTGGTGTGGGGCTGCGTCGGTTGGGGCCAGTCGCCACCACCTGCCGCAGAACATGTCGCTCGCGCTGAAGAACTGGCCAACAAGGGCGATTTGGAAGCCGCCGCCCGGGAGTTGCAGCGGGCGATCGAGCTGGATCCCAACTCTGCGACAACGCGCGTTGCACTTGGCGAAGTGCTGGAGGCCCAGGGAAAGTCAGAAGAGTCCATCCGCGAATATCGGCAGGCGATCCAGATTCAACCCAAACTGGCCCAAGCCCACAACCAACTGGGCAACGCGCTCGCCGGCATCGGAGATCTGGACTCTGCGATTGCCGAGTATCGCGAGGCGGTACGCTTGAGCCCGGACTCCTACGAAGCGCACAGCAACCTGGGCGACGCGCTCTCCGAAAAGGGAGATCTGGACGGGGCGATCGTCGAACTGCGCGCGGCGATCCGCCTGAAGCCCGACCAGGCTGATCTGCACGACAACTTGGGATCCCTGCTTCAGGACCGGGCGGAGATTGACGGCGCCATCGCTGAGTACCGCAAGTCCATCGAGCTGAAACCCGATGTCGGCGCAGCTCACAATAACCTGGGAAGCGCTTTGCAGGACAAGGGTGACATTGACGGCGCAGTGCGGGAGTATCGCGAGGCAGCACGTTTGAGTCCGGACTCCGCCGACTCCCATGGCAACCTCTGCATGGCGCTCAAGGCCAAGGGCGACTGGGCGGGCGCACTCCCTGAATGCCGTGAGGCTCTGCGCCTGGAACCCGACGAACCGGGCATGCATATCAACGTCGGTAGATTGCTGAAGCGTGCAGGGGACCTGAATGGCGCGATTGCCGAATATCGCGAAGCGCTGCGCCTGCAACCTGACTCCTATGTCACTCACACCGATCTTTGCGGAGCACTGGAAGCGAAGGGAGATGCGGATGGTGCCCTCAAGGAGTGCCACGCGGCGCTGCAGTTGAAGCCGAGTTTCGCGCCGGCGCACGACATGTTGGGAGACGTGCTGCTGAAGAAGGGCGACCAGGAAGCGGCACTGAAAGAATATCAGGAGGCTCAGCGCTTCTCGCCGCGCGATCCCGATTACAAAGCGAAGGCTGAGAAGCTCGCCGGGGAGTTGGGCAAATAACCTTACGAGTTCTAAGTTATGGGTTATAAGTGATGAAAGCTTATTTCACGGATGGGCGATGCAAAAGAGCATGACACTTGGACCTAACTCATAACTCAGAACTCAGAACTGCTATGAACTTCAAAGTTGTCTCCGATTACCGGCCGCGCGGCGACCAGGTGTCCGCCATTGACCAGCTCGTGCGCGGCGTTGAGGCGGGCGAGAAGCACCAGGTACTGCTGGGCGTGACAGGTTCGGGGAAGACGTTCAGCATGGCCAAAGTGGTGGAAGCAGCCAACCGCACCACGCTCGTGCTGGCGCACAACAAGACGCTGGCGGCGCAACTCTATCACGAATTCCGCCACTTCTTTCCCCAGAACGCCGTCGAGTACTTCGTCAGCTACTACGACTACTACCAGCCGGAAGCTTACGTTCCCGCCACCGACCTCTACATTGAAAAGGAATCGACCATCAACGATGAGATCGACAAGCTGCGCATGTCGGCCACCCGCTCGCTGTTCGAGCGGCGCGACTGCTTGATTGTAGCCAGCGTAAGTTGCATCTACGGCCTGGGTTCGCCCGAAGCCTACTACGGCATGTTGCTCCTCCTGGAGAAAGGACAGAAGATTTCGCGCCAGGAGATCCTGCGCCGCCTGGTGGAGATGCAATTTGAGCGCAACGACCTCGACTTCCGCCGCGGCACCTTCCGCGTGCGCGGTGATGTGATCGAGGTCCACCCCACCTACGAGAACAACGCTTACCGCCTCGAGCTGTGGGGCGACGAGGTGGAGTCCCTCGCCCAGATTGATCCGCTGCTCGGCCAGGTGAAGCAGACTTACAACCGTCTGCCCATCTACCCGCGCACCCACTACGTGATGCCTGCCGAGCAGAGGGAGTCGGCCATCCAGCGTATCCTCGACGAAGTGGAGTGGCGTCACAGCGAGTTGGAGAAGGAAGGCAAATTGGTAGAAGCGCAGCGCCTGCAGCAGCGCACCCGGTTCGATGTCGAGATGATGAAGGAGATGGGCTACTGCCACGGCATCGAAAACTACTCGCGCCACCTTTCCGGGCGGCTACCCGGCGAGCCTCCGCCCACGCTTCTGGATTACTTGCCGCAGGATGCCTTGCTCTTCATCGACGAGAGCCACCAGACCGTGCCGCAGCTTCGCGGCATGTATCACGGCGACCGCTCACGCAAGCAGACATTGGTGGACTATGGTTTCCGGCTGCCTTCCGCCCTCGACAACCGCCCGCTGACCTTCGAGGAGTTCGAGCACCGCGTCGGCCAATGCATCTACGTCTCTGCAACCCCTGGATCCTACGAGCTGACGAAGGCCGCCGGCGTAGTGGTGGAGCAGATCATCCGGCCTACGGGGCTGATCGACCCGGAGATCGAAGTGCGCCCCACGCGCAACCAGATCGACGACCTGCTGGGCGAGATCCGCCGGCGCGCCGAGGCCGGCGAACGCGTATTGGTGACCACTCTCACCAAACGGATGGCCGAGGACCTGACCGAATACTATTCGGAGCTAAACGTGCGCTGCCGCTACCTGCACTCGGAGATCGAGACCCTGGAGCGCGTCAAGATCCTGCGCGACCTGCGTAAGGGCGAGTTTGACGTGCTCATCGGCATCAACCTCCTGCGCGAGGGCCTCGATCTGCCGGAGGTGTCACTCGTC